>NZ_JAXDEO010000004.1:0-188360 GCF_035064975.1 Pseudomonas sp. YuFO20 | reverse complement strand
TTTTGGCCAGAAGCCGAAGACGGCTTCCACGAATAGGCCTTATACATAGATGCAACGGGGCGACGGTTTTTTAAAAGCGGGTAGACAGTGGGGGCGAGTCCATACATAGGAGCTGGCTTGCCAGCGATGAGGCCGGCACAGCCAGCATCTCCCTCGCCTGACAAACCGCCATCGCGAGCAAGCTCGCTCCCACAGGGGATCACCGCCGGACGAATTCCCGGCAACACCCAATGAACCTGTAGGAGCTGGCTTGCCAGCGATGACGTCAGCACATCCAACATCTTCCTCGCCTGAAAAACCGCCTTCGCTGGCACATCCAACATCTCCCTCGCCTGACAAACCGCCTTCGCTGGCAAGCCAGCTCCTACAAGGTGATCACCGCCGGACGAATTCCCGGCAACACCCAATAAACCTGTAGGAGCTGGCTTGCCAGCGATGACGCCGGCACAGCCAACATCTCCCTCGCCTGACAAACCGCCTTCGCTGGCAAGCCAGCTCCTACAAGGTGATCACCTCCAGACACAAATCCCGGGAACACCCAATAAACCTGTAGGAGCTGGCTTGCCAGCGATGACGCCGGCACATCCAACATCTCCCTCGCCTGACACACCGTTTTCGCTGGCAAGCCAGCTCCTACAAGGTGATCACCACCAGACACAAATCCCGGCAACACCCAATAAACCTGTAGGAGCTGGCTTGCCAGCGATGAGGCCGGCACAGCCAACACACCGCCATCGCCAGCAGGCTCGCACAGTTCAGGCTGAAAGTGATATCGCAAAGTCAACCGCGGTACTGGGCACATAAATCAGGGTGATTATCGAATACGCTTTGCGCGATTTTGCATAAAACGCGCAGACAGGAAGCACGATCATGATGACATCCAGGGCGCCCCAAATTGCTATCGGCGATGCCCGGAATAAAACGACGTTCACGACGAGCCCGAGGAAAAGATAAGTCGACAGTGACAGAAGGGCATAGCGGCCATCCTGTTCAAAGTAGACACGAAGACCCTGTTGCTCGTCCTCGCTTCGGCTTGGCAGCAATAATGCGGCAGATACAAAAAGCGATAACGCCAATAAAACGAGCAATAGAAACTCAAGAAACGAGAATGTCCCTTTTATCTCGGGCAGCGCGTTGACGGCCCACCAGAAATCCAGCTGTGTGGCGAAAAGCATTGCCGCCCAGACCAGCGCGACCCAATCAGGCTTGGCCACACGACGGATGCGGAACACCGTCAACGCCCCCAGAAGCAGGCGCGTCACGGACAGCCCCAATATCATCGAGAGTACCGTGGCAACGATAGGGAAGTTGCTCATGATCGCTCCTGAACACCCATGATCTGGCAAGCGTAGACGATGGCTGCAGGGTGGCCATACCGGCGGGAGGCGCCGCAAGACGGGGGCTTTCAGGGGGGATGGTGGTCGGAAACAGCCGCCTGGCGTCCTGACAGGGACATGCGCAAGGGCGAGCACTTTGGTCTACGCTCATGTCTGATAGTGAACGTGGATGTCGGCGCCAGTCTGAGAACGGGGTTACTTTTCAGGGGCGGACGAATGCTATCAACCAGCGCGAAATGATTTCCTGGGGGGTTGAGTCACACAAGGCTGGATTGATTCTCTGTCCTGTCATGTTGGCTTTGCACGTCGATAAGCCTCGATTTTGCGCAGACCTGTATACGTATACAACGCCTGAGAGTGTCGGCGATTTTACAGCCCGCTTGAAAAGGTATACCGCACATGCACGGCGCACTGCTTCGTTCCGGTAGTCTGCAAGAATTCAACGTGTTGGGGGTCGAAGGTCAGCCGGTGCATAGCGCTGCCTTGCAGTTGCGTGAAGCCATCCGGTTGAAAATCGGGCGTGAGGCCGCAGACTGCCTGGCCATTCCGCAGAAAAATGAAAGCGGCGATCGCATCGACTGGTATGCGCCTTTCGAGGGTGATGTGGTGCCCTGGTCTGCTGCGGTCAGCGAAGAGCGGGACTCGGCCTATTCCCGGTTGGAGCGTTTGCACGCTCAACTGCGTTCAGCCAGCGAGTTGATGCGTGCAGCGTCGCAGAGCCGGGAGAATCAGGTCTTTGGACGGTTGTTGGAAAAAACCGTGCATTTCCCCGCCAACGATCATGTCTATCTGGTCGATGGCCGGCCCGTGGTGACGTTCTGGGGCTTCACTGATCCAGAGGGCAACCGTGAGCGGGATCCTTTGTCCGGCTTGCGGCCCGCTCCGAGCTTGGTTCGCGATCCTGGTATGGAAACGCCCAAGCATGAAGTGCCGATCGACAGCAAGGGTGTAACAAAACCTTGGTGGCGCTGGCTCTGGCTGTTGCTGCCTGTGCTTCTGCTGTTGGCACTGCTGTTCCTGATGCGCTCCTGTTTTCCGTCAGTACAGTTGCCCTTGAACCTTTCTCAAGTCGACTTGCCTGGTTTGCCGCCGCCACAGGTTCAACCCGTGCCGATTGAAACTCATGTCGTGCAGGGCGCGGCGACCGGGACTGTGGGTACCGTCGGCGTCAATGGCGTGCAAGGAGGAGCGGGGAGCGCGGCGGAAAACACCGCCGCCGACGTCGACAAAACGCTTCCTGCCGATGCCGGGTTACCGGCGAGTGATCCGTTGGCGCCGCAGGTTCCCGGCTCACCGGTACTCCCTGCCGATTCGACTGCCTCGCCACCCGAGCAAACCCCAACTCCGGCCCAGCCAGAATCCGTACCGTCGGCACCGCAGCAAGCGGGCCAGAAGAACGGGGCCGATGCCGCACCCTTGGCCATCCCTGCCGGGGCACAAGCCAACGGTTCGACCGATTTTCTCAATGGCACCTGGAAGGCCGGTGCCGGTATCCAGGATGCCAGTACCGGGCGCCCGCTACAGTTGGAGTACGACTTCAAGAATGGCGCCGGCGAAGTACGGGTGCGCACCAGTAATGGCGTCGAATGCGTTGGCAAGGCCCAGGCCTCGATGAAGGGTGGCAACCTGGCGATCAATAACCAGGGCGTGGCCACTTGCAAGGATGGCAGCAGTTACACGATGCCCGACGTCAAGTGTGCGCCGGGGGCGAAAACGGTGGCGCAATGCACAGGTAACTACGGGAGCCAGCAGTTCCCGATGTCGATGAAACAGGGCAGCCAATAGCGCGGAAGAACAGCACTATGTTTCCAGACACGACCGATTATGAAGAAAGAATCACCCTGATCATGGGAAGCGGCATCCAGTTCCTGGATTTCGCGCTCAAGCTCGACCTGCGTCATGAAATGCCTGGCGAGTTCGCCCGTCAGAGCGAGAATGGCCCGATGGCTCGCCTGCTGCTGGACGAGCGCAGCGACAGCTACTTTCACCCGGCGCTTCCCGGGCGCGCGGTCAGTCCTGATTACAGTGTCGCCATCGATCAATCGTTGCGATTGCTCAAGGGCAACTGGCTGCCGCTGCCGTTCTTGCGCTTCAGTCCACCGCGCCGGTTTGACGACGGCCCTTCGAACTGGGCACGGGTGCGTATCGTCGAACTCAAGGACCCTGATCAGGATGGCAACACCCACCGTATCTGCTTTGCTTTCGATACCAGCGTCCTGGTCGGTCGCAGCGATACCACCTACCTGGCGCCGACTCAGAGTGACGTCAAGGTGGGGGCCACGTTCGCCTTGGCCCATCGGGCTGACGAGATGGGATGGTTCCTCGACCTTCGCTGGGTCGACGGCTGGTTGCGCGAGGTGTTTACCGAACAGGCGCAGAACCCGCCGATTCGCATGCAACTGGATGACATCGAAGAGCAGTGCCGCGAGTTCTACCACCAGGCGCACTACCTCAACCTCCTGCATCTGCTGGGGACCCTGCTGCGAGTACCCGAGATCAAGGTGGTGTCCAACCGTGACAGCGACATGCAAAAGGCCATTCCCGTGGACATGGTGCTGGACGTGGGCAATTCACGGACATGCGGCATCCTGATCGAGGATCACCCCCAGGAGAGCGACGGCCTGAGCAAACGCTACGAGCTTGAATTGCGCGACCTGACGCAGCCGGAACAGGTCTATCCAGAGCCGTTCGAGAGCCGCGTAGAATTCTCTCAAGCGGTTTTCGGCAAGGATCATTTCTCGGTCCAGAGCGGTCGCAGCGAAGCCTTTCGCTGGCCCTCCATTGTGCGTGTCGGCCGCGAGGCGGGTCGTTTGGCCAGCCGCCGACGGGGCACCGAGGGTTCGACAGGCTTGTCCAGTCCCAAGCGTTACCTGTGGGATCAAGACCTCTACGAGCCGGGCTGGCGCTTCAACTGCGCCTTCGTCAAGACCGAGACCGAGCCCCATGCGACTGCCGCGCCCGTGGCCGGGCTCATCAACGAGATCGGCCAGGCGCTCTATAACCTGCCCGTCGAAGATCGCATGCCGGTCTTCCATCCACACTATTCACGCAGCTCGTTGATGACCTTCATGCTGTCGGAGGTGCTGGGGCAGGCGCTGATGCAGATCAACAGCCCTTCGCAGCGTTCGCGCATGAGCCACTCCAGGGTGCCGCGTCACCTGCGCTCGATCATCCTCACCATCCCGCCGTCGATGCCCAAGCCCGAGCGGGAGATATTCTCGAAATGCATGGAGCAGGCCATCGGCCTGGTCTGGAAAAGCCTCGGCTGGCATCCCGAGGACGAGTCGATCAACATCAAGGACCCGAAGAGCCGTGAAACGGCATGGCCCTGGCTGCCCGAGGTGCACGTCCAGTGGGATGAGGCCACCTGCGGCCAGGTGGTCTACCTGTTCAATGAGACGCAAAACAATTTCGCCGGTCGCCCCGAGGAGTTCTTCGCCACGATGTCGCGGCCCGACAAGGCCGACAAGAGCCGTTTGACCATCGCCTCGATCGACATTGGCGGCGGTACCACGGACCTGGTGATCACCGACTACAGCCTCGACGACGGTAAAGGCGACAACGTCTACATCAAGCCCGAACAGTGTTTTCGCGATGGCTTCAAGATCGCGGGCGACGACATCCTGCTGGATGTGATCCGCCTGTTCGTGCTGCCTGCGGTGAACGACGCCTTGCTCAAGGCCGGGATCGAGAAGCCCGAACCGCTCCTTTCCAAGCTGATCGGCAGTGAACCGCTGACCGTACAGGAAGCCGTCTTGCGCCAGCAGTTGACCCTGCAAGTGTTCAGCCCCATCGGCCTTTGTCTGCTCAAGGCCTATGAAACGTACGACCCGCTGGAGCCGAGCAGTCTGGTCAGCGCTACGTTCGGCGAGCTGCTTGGCAACGAGCAGCCCACCGCGGATGTGCTGGATTATTTCAGTGCGGCGGTGCGCCGGCAGCTGGGCAACGGGGCGGGAGGCTTCGACCTGCTGCAAATCCCGCTCAATGTCAGCTTGAGGCGTATTCATGAAGCTTTCATCGGCGACCGGATGAACATCGGCAAGAGCATCCAGGCACTCTGCGAAATCGTCTATAGCTACCCTTGCGATGTTCTCCTGCTGACGGGACGTCCGTCGCGATTGCCAGGCATCCAGGCGCTGTTTCGCAAGCTGCTGCCGCTGCCGCCGGGCCGCATCCTGCCGTTGAACCAGTACCGAACCGGTGGCTGGTATCCGTTCAACAAACAGGACTGTATCGACGATCCCAAGACCACCGCGGCGGTGGGCGCCATGCTCTGCCTGTTGAGTCGCGGCATGCGGCTGCCTAATTTCTTTTTCCGGGCGGCGGCCTTCAAACCGTACTCGACGCTCAAGTACCTGGGGTTGATCGACAACAACAACGTCATCAAGGACAGCAACATCTATTTGTCCGGGATCAACCTGGACGACCCGGACTACAGTCTCCCCGATACCGCCTTTGACATGCGCGGCACCATGCGCCTGGGCTTTCGCCAGCTCGACAGCGAACGCTGGTCGGCTGCGCCGCTGTACATACTCAGCATCGATAACCCACGTTTGCGCGAGGACGTGGCTGCCAAGGGGCTGGTGCTCAAAGTGCGCCTGGGCATCACCCGGTCACGTAACCCGGCCGAAGGCAGCGAGAGTTTCGAGTTCGTCGGCGCCGAGTCGACCCAGGGCGCGATCAGTCGCAGTCACCTGCGCCTGAAGCTCAATACCCTGTCGGATGCGGGGTTGGGCGAATCCCAATATTGGCTCGACAGTGGGAGTGTGTACCGCAAATGACCACTCGTATCTCACCCCAACACCTGGCCCGGGATTGGGCTGCAATCCACGCCGGCGCCGGTGACGCGATCAACTGGATCAGCGAAGTACGCCGTAGTGCCCCGAGGCTGGACAACGAGGCCGACGATCTGATCCTGAGCCTGCGCCGGATACGCAACAGCGCAACGAGCCTGGGCGCGGCCTCTGAGCGCCCCATGACGGTGGGTTTTTTTGGCCTGTCGCAAGCGGGCAAGTCCTACCTGATCTCGACCCTGGCTGCGGGTACCAATGGCATGCTGGAGACCGACCTGGGCGGCCAACGGCTGGACTTCCTCACCCATGTCAACCCACCCGGCTCCGGCAAGGAAGCGACGGGGCTGGTGACCCGCTTCAGTCGAACGGCCAAACCGGGCCCGGACGACTTCCCGCTGGAGCTCAAGCTGTTCGCCGAGGTCGAGCTGGCCAAGGTCCTGGCCAACGCTTACTTCAATGATTTCGACACGGAAAAGGTGCAGTACCGCATCAACGAAACGGCCGTATTGCAGTTGCTCAAGGAGTTGGGCAAGCGACGCCAGGAGCGGGTGGTGCCTGGTATGAGCGAGGACGACGTCGTCTCGTTGTGGGACTATCTGCATAGCAGTTTTCCTGGCTCCCTCGCCGTACTCAATGGCTACTACTGGCCCGTGGCGGTGGAGCTTGCACCCTATCTGCGAGTCGAGGATCGCGTCAGGTTGTTCGCGATTTTCTGGGGTGAGCTGGCCGAGTTGAGTGCGGCTTACCTGGAGTTCGCCCGGGCGTTAGCCAGTCTGGGCAACCCGGATCGGGTCTATGCGCCCGCTGAAGCCTTGGTGCGCCCTACAGCGCAAGGCGGGTTGTCCCAGGCCGACAGCATCATGAATGTGGACATGCTGGAGCGCCTTGGTACACCCACCGACTTGCGAATCAAAGTTCGCCCATGGCGCGATGGCGTGTTGCACGCAGAAGTCGAACTGTCATTGGCGCAACTGGCGACACTGACTGCAGAGTTGGTTTTCCCGCTGGCCGAGCCCACCAGCGAGCCGTTGTTCGAGGAGGTCGACCTGCTCGATTTCCCCGGCTATCGCGGTCGCCTCAACATTGAATCCCTCGACGATGTGCGACGCGCATTGGGCCGTGATAAAGCCAGCCCGGTAGCCCAATTGATTTTGCGTGGCAAGGTGGCCTATCTGTTCGAGCGTTATACGGACAGCCAGGAAATGAACGTGCTGGTCGTATGCACGCCCTCAAACAAACAGTCGGATGTCACCAGCGTCGGTCCGGTGCTCAGCAGATGGATCGACAAGACCCAGGGTGCAACACCGCAAGAGCGTGCCCGGCGCAAGAACGGTCTGCTCTGGGCCATCACCATGTTTGATATACGCATCGCCAATGACCTGGACACAGGCGAGGACCTGCTGCGCATTGGCTGGGGCAGTGGCGGCATGATGAAAATGACCATGCTGGAGCGCTTTGGCCAGTACGCCTGGCTTCAGGAGTGGGCGGCCGGGAATGCGTTCGACAATACCTTTCTGGTGCGCAAGCCACGGATGAAAGTGGCCTTTCTTGACCTGAAGGACGGGCAGGAAGTCGGCATCAACGGTGCGTTGGATGATCACTTGAAATTGATGCGGCAAACCTTCAGTGAAGACCAGACGGTGCGTCAGCATGTGCGTGATGCCGGCGTCGCCTGGGATGCCATGCTGGCCTTGAACGATGGAGGCATTGGGCGCATCAGCGCCTACCTGCGACTGGTAGCGTTGCGCGAAACGAAGCTGGTGCGCATCCGCGAGCAAATGGACGACGTACTGCACCAACTGGAGACGCGCCTGGGGCGCTGGTACCAGGCTGAAGGCGCGGGTGAGCTGGAGAAAAAACGTGGCATCGCCAAACAGATTTCCGAGGCTATATGGCCGCGTCGGGCACTTCTGGGCGAGCTGCTCCAGCGCATGCAACTGGCGGATGACAAACTGCGTGGCCTGTACCTGCGGGCGGGTGAGGAGGATCCCGGCGTACCCGCCGCCGAGGGTGTTGGCAGCGCGGTAAAACTGGGCGCCGACCTGGGCGGCGACGATGGCTTCGACCTCTTCGATGAACCGCAAGTGCCGGCGGCACCGGCTGACACGGTTGTGCGCTCCAGTGGCAGCGACTCGCGTTTCGCCCAGGCGGTCTTGCGTGAGTGGATCGGTCATCTGCGCCACATTCCCGAGGACGTGCGCCTGATGACCTACCTGGGATTGGCCAAGCCTGCGATCGAAGCCCTGGTGGATGAAATCATTACGGGTGCGACTCGCCTCAACCTGCAGCAGCGTCTGCTGCAAGCCATCGTGCGCACCGAACAGGTGGGCAGCAAGCGCGAACAGCTGGTCAGTCGTCAGGTGCTGACGGCAAAAATGATCCTGGCGGACTTCATCGGTTGGCTGGGCTTTATCGATATGGAACTGGAACAACGACCGCAGAGCCGCGCGAACCCGGGGGCGAAACTGTTCCAGCCGCCCGAGAGAATCGCTGCGGGCCAGTTGCCGAAGTTGCTGCCCCAACCGTTGGAGCATACCCGCGGCTATGTGGGTGATTGGCTGGTGGCACTGGCCACCATCGCTACGGACAACGCCGGTCATAGCGCAGGGAGGGAGATCACGCCGCAGCAGAACGAGTCACTGGGGCGGATCATCGCGACCTTCGCAGCGGCCAGGGCGGTCTAGCCATGATCATCACGCTCAAGGCCGCAGCCAGCGGACAACCCGGCCGGGGCGAGTTGAGCGTGCCTGGCTGGAAGGGCGGCGAGACCGCTTTGGAGGTCACTGTCCGGCGCAGCCAGGATGGTCGTTACCTTGACTCCGATGGGACGTGGAGCAGTACCCCTGTCTGGCATGCCCTCCAGGGGCTGGCGTTTGCCAAGGATACGCTGACCGGTGAAGTAGGGCCCTGGCTGGTCGATCCCTTGTTGCTTGATCACCGGATGACCTACGAGGTGCAGTTGCGTGATGGTGGCGTCAGCGACAAGGGCGTACTGCGTATCTCCGGAACCATCCTTTCTTCGCTCGCCGCTGGAAACCCTCAAGGTGGGGAGGGTCGGGACAAGCCTGTCATTCACGCGCCCGAGAAGGTTCCGCTCGAGGAGGTTCAAGAGCCGGAAGAGATTATTGCGCTACGGGACGAACCGCGCGAAGAGCGCACGCCACCCAGGCGTTGGTGGCCATGGGCAGTGCTTGCTGCTTGCGGAGTGTTTGCGGCCGTATTGGTCGGGTACTTCTATTGGCCTTTCACTGCGACGCAGGCTCCAGAACATCTGGCCCAGTGCAGTAGCGAGGTACTCAAGCAAAGCAGCGATGACATGGCGTTCATCCAGGCCTGCCTGAAAACCAAACCGAGCAGTGAACAAGTGCTGGAGGTCATTGCCCGCGCCAAAGAGGCCGGCCGCTGTGAATTGGCCACGCGGTTGTATGCCTATCAGGGCCAGGCCGGCGATGCCGACGTCGCGTTGGCTTATGCGCGCGAGCTCGATCCGAAAACATTCACCCCCGGCGGTTGCATCAAGGAAGCCGATGCGGAAACCGCGGCCTACTGGTACGAGATCGTGGAGTCCAGGGATGGTAAGAACCTCGAAGTCAAACAGCGTCTGGAAGAGTTGCGAAAAAAATGATGGAACACACCAGAACGAGTACGTGCCTGCATGGGTTGGCCTGGCTTGGGTTGCTGCTGATGGGCGCTTTCGCCACCCCGTTGGCCGCCGAGGAAAAACCCCTGCTGCAGGAAGGCAAGAAAACGCTCTACCAGCGCGTGCTGACCACGCCCGGTTGCCAGCTGCGCGAGAGCACCGGCGCGAGCACGGGGAAGGCTGTCCCCACCTTCACCCGGTTCTACGTTTATCAGCGTGACAAGCAATGGCTGCGGGTCGGCCCCGACAGCCTCGGCAAGAGTATCGGCTGGATCGACAAGGCCTGTTCGGTCGAATGGAAGATGCAGATGACCCTGGTCCTGACCAACCCGGCCGATCGAGAACCCCTGCTGTTTTTTCGCGAGCGCAAAACCCTCGATCAGATGGTTACCGCGGCGGACGCGAGCGCATTGCTCAAGCCCATTCGCGCCAACATGAAAAGCTCGGGACGCGATCCCAAGGTGATCGCCCGCGAGCCTGACTACTACGTCGATCCGGCGAAAAACTTCTATCTGTTGCCGGTGATCGAGGCGCAGGAGGTCATGACGAAGAAGGGCTACAGGCTACGGGTGCTGAACATCGCCTCGGTCAGTGCTCCGGCAAAAGCACAAGATGCCGAGAAGCCCGACGCGAAGAACGAAGCCAATATGCTCAAAGGCTTTTCTGCCGCGGTGGTCTTTGTCATCGACTCGACCAAATCGATGGGCCCTTACATCGATCGCACCCGGGAAGCGGTGACGAAGATCTACCAACGCGTTGAACAGGAGCAACTGCTCGATCGAGTCAAGTTCGGCCTGGTTGCCTACCGCTCCAGTATCAAGGCGGTGCCGGGCCTTGAGTATGTCAGCAAAATGTATGTCGACCCTTCAACCGTGAAGGGCGGCAGCGATTTTCTCGGCAGGGTCGCGGCGTTGAAACCGGCCAGGGTTTCCAGCAGCCGGTTCGACGAAGATGCCTATGCAGGTGTGATGCAGGCCCTGGACCAGGTCGCCTGGAACGAGTTCGGCGCCCGCTATATCGTCCTTATCAGCGACGCGGGGGCGCTTTCCGGGGGCGACGAGTTATCGGGCACCGGGCTCGACGCCGACCAGGTGCGCCTGGAAGCCAAACATAGAGGGGTGGCCATTTACACGCTGCACCTGAAAACCCCGAGTGGGGTCAAGAATCACGACTCCGCCCAGGCCCAATACACTGATCTGGCACTCAACCCCTACCTCAATAAACCCCTCTACTACCCCGTCGACGCCGGCGATGTCAGCCATTTCGGTGCCAGGATCGACAACCTGGCGAGTGCTATCACCGATCAGGTCAAGGCCGCCTACCGTGGCGACATGGCCGCCGGCAGTGCCCTGGGCGCGGATGCCGATTACGGCAAGGCAACGCCGGCGCCCACCAAGGCGGTCGCGGGCCAGCCAGCCGATGACAGCATGCTGGCCGACGCCGCATTGCTGGGACATGCCATGCGCCTGGCCTACCTGGGCGAGAAAACGGGGGCAAGCGTGCCTCCGGTATTCCAGGCCTGGATCAGTGATCGCGATCTCCTTGAGCAGCAGGTGCCGACCACGGAGGTTCGCGTCCTGCTGACCAAGGCCCAGCTCAGCGATTTGAGTGACGTGGTCCGCCGTATTGCCGATGCGGCCAACGAGGGGCTGATCTCGCCGGCCGATATGTTCGACCGCTTGCGTTCAGTCGCCGCGACCATGGGGCGTGACCCCAACCAATTGGCCAAGGGCGATTCGCCAACGCTCGGCCAGCTGGGCCTGATGGGGGAATACCTGGACGGGGTGCCCTATCCGAGCGAGGTGCTGAGTCTGGATGAAGATGAGTGGAAGCGCATGACCGGTACGCAGCAACAGGAACTCATCCGGCGCCTGAACACCAAACTCAAACTCTACCAGCGCTATAACGCGGATGTTGATCGCTGGGTGTCACTGGCAGAAGGCAGCGACCCCAGCGAGCACGTCTACCCGGTGCCGCTGGACGCGCTGCCCTGAATGGAGCGAGACCATGCTGTTGATCGAGGACCTGGGTATCAAGCGTGGCGTGGGCGCCGACAGCCTGATGATCAGCTTGCCGCGGCTGGCCTTGCACAGGGGCGAGATCGCAGCGATCACGGGTGCCAGCGGCAGTGGCAAGAGCACCTTGCTGGAGATGATTGGCCTGGTCTTGCGCCCTGAGCGGCTCGGCACCTATCGTCTGGCCACCGAACAGCCATTGGATATCGCCCGGTTGTTGCGCGAGGATCGCCATGGTCTCCTGGCCGACATTCGCGCCCAACGCCTGGGCTTTGTGCTCCAGACCGGAGGGCTGTTACCGTTTCTGCGTGTGCGGCAGAACATCGACCTGCCGCGGCGCATGCTTGGGCTGCCGCGCGAAAGCGAATTGGTCGAGACCGCCATTGAACGCCTGGGCTTGAGCCATTTGTTGCGCAAGTGGCCGGCCCAGCTGTCCATAGGCGAGCGGCAGCGCGTGTCGTTCGTGCGCGCCATCGCCCACCAACCGGCGTTGCTGCTGGCCGATGAGCCCACGGCAGCACTCGACCCGATCCAGGCGCGCAAGCTGTTCGAGTTGATTCTCGAGCTTGTCCAGCGCTTCCAGATAGCCGCGTTATTGGTGACCCACGATTGGGACCTGGTGCGCGACTGTGGCGTACGAAACATCGTCGGCCGTCCGACTACTGACGCCGACTGTGCAGGCACGGTGTTCCATGAGAGCGCCTGAAACACGCGGCCGACGGCGGCTGCTGCTGGAGCTGGCGGCGCGTGACCTGTGGCACGACCGCAATGTTTCCCTGTGCATCGTCGCCTCCCTCGTGGCCGTGATCGCGCCGTTGCTGCTGCTGTTCGGGCTCAAATACGGGGTAGTGACGCAACTGCGTGACAAGTTGCTCCGCGACCCGAGCAACCTGCAAGTTCAAGTGCTCGGCAACTACAAGCTCGATCGGCAGTGGTTCCAACAACTGAATGGGCTACCGGGGGTCGGCTTCAACCTGCCGCTGACCCGCTCGCTGAATACCGTGGCCGACCTCTTCCTTGACCCTGTGCATTTCGTTTCGGGCGCCGAGGTGATTCCCAGCGCCAACGGCGATCCCCTGTTGGGCGAACTGGCAGCGCCCCAGGCCTTCGACCAGGTCGTGCTGAGTGCCAGCGCGGCGCGCAAACTCGGGGTCGGCACCGGCGAGCGCATTCACCTGCTCGTGCAGCGAAAGCTCCATGACCAAGAGGAAACCGGGCAACTGGAAGTGAACGTCAGCGGCATCCTCGCCGAAGGGGCTTTCCCGCGGCCTGGGGTACTGGTCACCCTGGAACTGCTCGAAGCTATCGAGAGCCTTCGTGATGGCGACCTGTCGCCGTTGTTTGGCCTGGAGACGGGCAACGGGCCGGCGCTGCCCCGTGAGTTCTACTCCAGTGCACGGATCTATGCCAAGGGGCTGGACGAGGTCGCCGGTATCGCCCAATGGTTGCAGCAGCGCAATATCGAGAGCAAAAACAGCGTTCATGAAATCGAATCGGTCAAGGCCATCACCCGGGTGCTGGGCCTGATCTTCTCCGTCATTGCATGGACAGCGGTCATGGGGTGCACGGCGTCGCTGGCCGGCGCCTTCCTGGCCAACATCGACCGCAAGCGCAAGGGCCTGGCGTTGTTGCGATTGCTGGGCTTTCGCCGGGCAGGGGTGGGCGCTTTTGTGATGATCCAGGCTGCGCTGCTGACATGCCTGGCCTTCATTCTGGGCTATGGCGCCTACCTGGCGGGAAGCGCGGTATTCAACCACGCGCTGGGAGTCGATATGGCAAAGGATGAGTTCGCCTGCCGATTGGAAAATATTCATGTGCTGCTGGCTTTTGTCAGTGCCTTGCTGCTCGCGGTGCTTGTCGCGGGCATAGGAGTGCTTCGTGCGATACAGATCCAACCGTCCGAAAGTCTGCGCGACATTTGAGCGTTATTGGCTCGCTGCGCTGGGTTGCCTGCTGGCCTTGGGCAGCCTGGACGCGCAGGCGGCCTGGGACGCCGAGTACTTCAACCCCATGCCGCAGGAACAGGACGTTATCCTGCCCATGCCGTGCAACGGGTCCATGGTCTTTCGCAAAATCAACGTGCCGGCGGCAAAAGGGCCGCTGGACGACTACTCCATCACGCTGGGGCAGGACAGTGACGAGTGGGGCTACCTGGAGCAGGCCCGACCCACCCAGATTGCCGGCAGTTTCACCGACAATACCGCGAAGTCGACCCGTTATTACCTGCTGGCCAAGTATGAGCTGAGCCAACTGCAGTACCAGGCCGTGATGGCCGATTCCTGCCCGGTACCTGCGCTCATGTTGCGCTTGCCGCAGACGGGGGTGAGCTGGTTCGATGCCACCCATTTCGCCGACAAGTACACGCTCTGGTTACGCAAGAACGCTGCGAAGGCCCTGCCCAAGGAAGATGACGTCGCCGGCTTCCTGCGTCTGCCAACGGAAGTCGAATGGGAGTTTGCCGCGCGCGGCGGCATTGCCGTGTCGGCGGCCGAGTTCCGTGACATGCGCTTTCCCACGCCAGAGGGGTTGAACGCTTATGCCTGGTTCGCCGGATCACAATCGGCCAATGGCAAGCTCCAGCTCGGTGGCCTGCTCAAGCCCAACCCCGTCGGGTTGCACGACATGCTCGGCAACGTCGAGGAAATGACTTTCGAACCTTTTCACCTGAACAAGCTGAACCGCCAGCACGGCCAGGCCGGCGGCTTCATTCTGCGCGGCGGCAGCTACCTGACGCCCCAGGCGGATCTGCGCACGTCGATGCGCCATGAGCAGCCGTATTACAGCAATACTGGCAGTGAGCAGAGTCGCTTCAAGAGCAGTGGTTTTCGCCTCGCCCTGGTGGCCCCCACGCTGACTTCACTCGAGCGGGTCAAACAGATAGAAAGCGATTGGAAAACCCTGGGTGTCCGGCCTGAAACCGCCAGTTCCGAGGGGCAGCAGTCGGCCAGCAAGGATCCGGTCAAGGAGATCACCAGCATCGCCGCCGGCGTCGAAGACAATGCGCTCAAGTTGCAGCTGGAACAGCTGCGCAGCGATCTGCGCGCCAACACCCTGGCACGTGACGAGCAGCGCGACCACGCGATCCGTTCGGAGCTGCAACTGGGGACATTTCTGTGCACCAAGATGAAGGATGATGCAGAGCTTCTCGACTTGAACGAGAAGCTCTTCAAGATGACCTGCGCAGCGCAGAGCACCTTGGACAAGTCGACCTGTCCTGCCCGTCGCAAGCGGCTCGACGAGCAGGGTAAAGTGCTCGACTTCCTGCAAAACTACTACGCCGATACGGTCGTCAACGGTGCCCTCAACTACAGTCAGGCGACGGTAGAGCCGCAGGTGGGTGTGGTGGCCCAGCAAATGGCCGCGCGCGGCAAGAACAACCTGCGCACTTACCTCGACACCTACTGGAACCACCTGCAAGGCTACATGCAGAGTGGCAAGGTCGCCCGCAGTCACTGGCTCGAGAAGTGCAAATCCATCCCGACCGAAGGAGCAAAGACATGAACCCGGCACCCACTCGTCAACGCGTTCTGACAGGCCTCCTGCTGGTTTGCTTCCTGAACCTGGCGGGCTGCCAGGGCTCGGGGTCGATGTATTCCGATAGCCAGGCACCGGTGGATCCGCGCATAGCCAATAGCCGCTCCGCGGAATTTTTCAGCACCTCGGGGTGGCAGGCTTGCGCGGGTGGTGCAGGGGTCGGAATTCTCGGTTGCATGTTGGGCAACCCGAGCAACCAGACCCAATGCATGCTGATCTCGGCCGCTGTCATGTGCGGCGTCGGCATGGGCGCCAATTACTATCTGGATTACCTTCGCACCCGATACGCCAATGACGAACAGCGTCTGGATGCCATGACCGCTGACGTACGCAAGGACAACCAGGAGTTGCGCGCCCTCACGCAGTCTGCCCGCAGCGTGATCAACGACGACAAGCAAAAGATTGCCCAGATAAAAAAGGCCAACACAGCCAATCAACAGCAGCGCAGCAGAGCCCAGCAACAGCTGGCTGAAATCGATTCCAACACCGCCTTCCTCAAGGACAAACTGGCCAATGCCCAGGCCAAGCACCAGGAGTGGCAGAAGGTGGCGGTTTCCCAGCATGGCTCGGGTGCACGAATGGATGCCCTGAACGCGGAAATCAACAACATGCAGCAGCAGATTACTGCCTTGCAGAACGAAATCGACCAGCTGTCCCAGCAGCGTTCCTCCATTCGATTGGGCTGAGGATCGAGCCATGCACGCACTCATTCGTTGCACGCTGGCTTCTGGCCTGATCGGCCTGGGCGGGTGCGCGGTCACTGCTGCCGATTGTGACCCGAACAATGCAGACGCCAGCTTCAACACCAAGTTCGGTTGCAACGTGCAAGGCGTCTATGCCCAGCGAGTCACCGAGAAAGAGAAGGTTCTGCTTGATGAACAGGAGGCCAATCGGTTGTTCCGCAACGTTTACGCGGCTATCGAAAAAGAGCGCGCCAGCGTCAGCAGCGAGCTTGGCCAGCAGCAACGGGCCAACGACGAGCTGAACCGCTCGCTGAAAGCCTTGCTCGCCAGGCTCAACGAGAAGTCCAAGGGCAACCAGCGCGTCCAGGCGCAGATCAGCCAACTGGAAAAGGACATGGCCAAGGTCAACGACTCTGACGAAAAAGCCGTGATGCAGAAGCAGTATGAGTTGCAGCGTTTGCGCGACAACGTGGCCGATCTGGAAAGCGGCCTGGGATTGCGTTGAGTACCCTGAAGCCAAGGCAGGAATCACTCGAACATGAAACGAATCGCTCGTCAGTCCACACAAAACCAGAGTGCCGCCGATGTACTGGCCGGCCACGAGGAACTGATCGGCATTCTGAAACGCCACTTGCCGCCGAGTACGGCGACCCTGTTTGCCAAACCCAAAGCGGTTGAAGGGGACGTTATCGAGTGGTACAGCGACCTGGGTGGGCAGCCTTTGCCTTTCGCCCAGTTGCCGGCCAGGGAGGCGGCCGAGGTTCGCCACCTGCTCGGTGAACGTCTTGCAGCGGTGGAGCGTTTGGCAACGCAGCTCCAAGGGCAGGGCGCAGATGGCCAGCGGCAGGCAAGCCTGTTGCGCCAGGCCGCTCGCTACCCGGCCGACAGCAACCTCTTCAGCCTGAACGGGCAACCGGTGCTGACCTTCTGGGGCGGTGGACAGCCCCCGCCAGCGATCATCCCAGGGTGGTCCGTCGCGGCTGTAGAGGGTGCGGGCGCACAGGCGAACGCCGCGGTTGAGGGGCGGCCGCCCCGTCGTTGGTGGCTCTGGGCATTATTGCTGCTGCTTTTGCTCGCGCTCCTGGCAGCGCTCTGGTGGTGGCTGTTCTGCCGCGAGAAGCCGGTGGAAGTGCCGCCGCCCGTGGTGCCTCCTCAAGTCGAGGAGCCCAGGCAAGTGCCGCCGACGCCTGAACCAGAACCTGAACCAGTGGCTAAACCTGAACCTGAGCCTGCGCCTCAACCGGTACCTGAGCCTCAACCGGAGCCCAAGCCTGCGCCGCCGCCAGCACCGCCGCCACCGCCACCCAAGCCAGTACCCCCGCCTAAACCTGATCCAGTCGAGGCACTGGCCAAGCGTGTTGATGCGGCCGGCAGCAACTGCGCCACCTTGCAGGGCATGTTGACCCAGGAGCCGCTGCTCAAGAGCAACCCGGCCCTGAAGACCCGGGTTACCGAGCAGCTCCAGCGTCACTGCAAAGAACAGATGATCACCAATGCGAAGAATCTCTGTCCGGATCAACGCCCCAAGGAACTGGCCCCGGAATTGTTGATTGTCTTCGATGCATCCGGGTCGATGGACATCAGCCTGCTGGCCACCGATGAAGATCTCGAAAGAGCCGGTATGGAGGAGAAGATGGACAGGTTCGCCCGGATGATGACCGGGACGTCAGACACCAGGGCCCGGGAGTATGTGGTGCGTGAGCCCAAGCGCATCACGGCAGCCAAGCAGGCCACCAGCGCCGTCGTGCGGCAACTGTCCAGTGACATCAATGTCGGCCTGGTGCTGGTCGAGGACTGCCCACAGGCCACGAGCGTGGGTTACTTCTCCCCGGGGCAGCGCGGCAATCTGCTGTCGCGCATTGCGGCCATTCAACCCGTCAAGAGCACGCCTCTGGCGGATGGCATCGCCAAGGCCGGGCAGATGCTCGATGGCGTCAATCGTGAGTCGGTGATGCTGGTCGTCTCCGATGGCGTCGAAAGCTGCGGCCGCGACCCTTGTACCGTGGCACGCGCCCTGGCCCGCAGCAAACCCCACTTGAAGATCAATGTGATCGACATTCTCGGCACCGGCGCGGGTAACTGCCTGGCGCAGCTGACTGGCGGCAAGGTTTTCACGGCCAATAACGTCAACGAGTTGTCCTCGATGACCACGCGCGCGGCTCAAGACGTCATGGTCCCCGAGCATTGCAAGCGTTGACGGGCTTGGGGTAACGCTTCAGCAGAGCGTTCTCCTGTCCAGAACCCTGAACCTCAAGTGCACGGATGTGCCCTGTTTTTCCTGGATGGTCAGACTCGCTTCGCCGCCGAAGCTTTCCATGATCTGCTTGACCATGATGAACCCTATACCGAGCCTGCCGTGTCGGGTGGTGTAGAAAGACTTGTAGGCCATCATTTGCTGTTGTCGTGCAGAGCCACCCCCGGTGTCTTCAATGGTGAGGTTCAGCCACTGTTGGGCTTCATCCACGCTCGTCTGGATGGTCAGTTTTCCTGCTGTCGGCATCGCTTCTATGGCATTGGCAATGACGCTATTGAAAATCTGCGAAAGCAAAAGCGGATGACTGATTATCCAGGGCGAGGGCTCATTCTTGAACTCGACCTGGATTTTTGCATGACGCAGTTGCGCGCTGAAACTGTCGAGTGTGGCCTGTAGCATCGGCATCGGATCCACCCGTTCTGCCTCGCCGCGGATCGGGCCCAGGCACAGCAGTAATTCCTGCACCCAGCGCGACATCCGATCCACCTGGCCGACGATGTCTTCGATCTGCTTCTTTGCAGGCTGGCCTTCCATGTCTTTCGCCAACTCTGCGCTGGAACGGATGCAGGCCAGTGGATTCCGAAGGCTGTGGGCGACGGCGGTGGACATTTCACCCAAGCCAACGTAGGTCTTGTTGGCAACGACTTGCTCCTCTTGCGAGGCCAATTGAACCGAGGTTCGTCGAGCAATCCGGTAAATCGCGAAATAAAGCAGCAGGCCGCCCATCGTGGTCAGCCAGATTATCCAGTGCCCGCGATTGAGGCGTTCAATCAGGTCGAAGGGCTCCCGGTAAATTTCAACCACCGCCAGAATGTTGCCCTGGCCATCGGCGAGAGGGATGTAACTCTCGATGAAGAACTTTTTCGGCGGGTGCAGGAATTTCTGCTCGCTGCGGCCTGCATCAACCTTACTGTATCGAGTGGATATACGTTCTTTGGAGTTGAATGCCTCTTCCAGCTCGTCATTCAAAAATACTTGCCCAACCAACTTCGGGTTGGTGGACCAGATGACGGTTCCAAGGGGAGAGTAAATGGAGATCAGGAGCGAGTTTGGCAGACGCGATAGATAATCCACGAGCTCGGAGCTGACAGCCTGGCTGCTCTGCCTGGTTTCTTCTGACGTCCTCTCATGTTGAACGAATGGCCGGCCTTCCTCGATCTGCATGGCCGCCAGCCCGCGATGACGTATCTCGCCTTTTGCAATGGTCTGGATGAACTGCGCCGACATCAGGGCATCGCGTTCAAGACTTTCCGCGACCAGGAAGTTTGTCGAAAAAGAACCCAACCCAAACGCTATGACGCTGATGAGCAGGAAACTGGCGATCGAAAACCAGCGCAGGAGATTGAATTGTCGAGTGGGTGCAATCGCGTCAGCCGTTCTACGGTGAAAGCGTTTATGCAATACGTCGATTGCCGGCATAGGGCGTACTCCTGGGTATGCTGTGGAAGTTCCAGCAACTTCAACCACTCATCCAAGCCCTGCAGGAGCAGCACTATCCATGCCAATGATTTGTCCGGATGACATGCCCAACACCTGTGCAACGCCGCGCTTGGTGGTGCGCCTTGCAATCATTTCGCCAGGAAAAACGCCAGGCACCCAGCGGGTTTCACAACCCATGTTCGGGGGGATTTCCCCTGCGTTTGGGATAGCGATTGCTCAGGAGGCGTTCACGCTCACGCCTGATCCATCGCCTCGGCCATCCCCTGGTCCTCACCCAGAAAACCACCACTCTGATGCTGCCAGAGCCGCGCGTAGGTGCCGTTTCTTTCCAGCAGTTGAGCGTGGGTGCCTTGTTCGATGATGCGTCCCTCATCCATGACAATCAGCCGATCCATGGCTGCAATCGTCGACAGCCGATGGGCGATGGCGATGACGGTCTTGCCCTGCATCATTTCATCGAGGCTTTCCTGGATGGCGACTTCGACTTCGGAGTCCAGGGCGCTGGTGGCCTCGTCGAGTAACAGGATCGGAGCGTTCTTGAGCATCACCCGGGCGATGGCGATGCGTTGGCGCTGGCCGCCCGAGAGCTTGATGCCGCGCTCGCCCACCAGGGTGTCATAGCCGCTATGGCCTTGCCGATCGCTCAGTTGGCTGATGAAACCGTCGGCCTGGGCATTGGCCGCGGCGCTGCGTATCTGCGCGTCGGTCGCGTCCGGGCGACCGTAGGCGATGTTGTCGCGAATGGAGCGGTGCAACAGGGAAGTGTCCTGAGTGACCATGCCGATGGCGCTGCGCAGACTGTCCTGGGTCACCTGGGCGATGTTTTGCCCGTCGATGCGAATCTCGCCGCTGTCTACGTCATAGAAACGCAGCAGCAGGTTGATCAGCGTCGATTTGCCTGCACCGGAACGACCCACCAGGCCGATCTTTTCGCCTGGGCGGATGTTCAGGCTCAAGCCGTCGAGCACCTGGCGTTCACCGTTGTAGTTGAAGCTCACCTTGTCAAAGGTCACCGCGCCGCCAGAGGGCACCAGCACGCTGGCGTTCGGCGCGTCCTGCACCTTGGGGCCCCGGGTCAGGGTGGCCATGCCATCCTGCACGGTGCCGATGTTTTCGAACAGCGAAGTCATTTGCCACATGATCCAGTGCGACATGCCATTGATACGCAACGCCATGGCCGTGATTGCCGCCACGGCACCTGCACCGACCTCACCCTGGTGCCATAGCCACAGGGCATAGCCACCTGCTGCCATGATCAACGCCACCACCAACGCCTGGTTGACGATCTCGAACTGGCTGACCAGGCGCATCTGGCGAAAGCCGGTTTGCTTGAAATCCTCCATCGTCGCGCGCGCAAAATGCGCTTCACGATTGGAGTGGGAGAACAGTTTCACTGTGGTGATATTGGTGTAGGCGTCGGAAATACGCCCCGTCATTGACGATCGCGCATGGGCCTGTTCCTGCCCGACTTGCCCCAGGCGAGGCACGAAGTACAGCATGGCCAGCCCGAACAACGCGACCCAGGCAATAAAAGGCAGCATGAGTTTCAGGGCGAAGCCGCCGGCCAGTGCGATGATCGCAATGAAGTAAACGCCGATGCCGGGGGCGATTTCGATGAGGGTGAACAGGACTTCGCGCACGGCCAATGCCGTCTGCATCACCTTGGTCGTGACCCGGCCTGAGAATTCATCGGAAAAGAATGAGAGGCTTTGACGCAGCATCAGCCGATGGAAGTCCCAGCGCAGGCGTAGCGGCAGATTGATCGCCAATATCTGGTGCTGCACCATGGTGCGCAGCGCCACCAGCCCGATGCTGGTCAGCAACACGATCGCGATCCCCCACAGCACTCGACTTTCCTGCCCGTTCGCATCGCCACCAGCCTGCCATGTCGAGAGCAGGTCCACGACCTGCCCAAGAAAGGAAAACAGCCAGGCTTCGTAGATCGACACACTGGCACTGAGCAGCGCAAGCAAAAAGACATAACCGCGGGCGCCTCGCATGCAGGCCCACAGGAACCGCATCAGGCCGACAGGCGGTGGTGGAGCTTCGTCGGGGGGAAATGGGTCGAGCCTTTGTTCAAACACGCGAAGCATTGTGGTCTCCGAATTGGTCAGCGTGAGGGGATTCTGCCATTTAATGGTTGCTTTGCGGGTTTGCAGGTTGAGTAATATGGCTAGGGGCCATGCCTCTGCACTAATCAGTTACCATTGGTATAAGGGAATAGTTAGCGACTACTCGCAAGCGTTCCACATGGAAGGGAATCAATAAACATGGATGGTGTGCATTCTGTGCAGGTTATTGCCGTGACCGGCGCAAAGGGCGGCGTCGGCAAGACGACTGTCGCGGTGAATCTTTCGTTGGCGCTTGCGAAACTTGGAAGGCGAGTGGTATTGCTTAATGGCGATCTTGGCTTGGCCAATATCGATACGCTGTTGGGGCTTTCCCGTCAGTACACGCTTGCCGATTTGATCGAAGGTCGCTGTGAGCTGTCCGATGTGCTTGTGCACGGTCCGGGCGGGGTACGAATCGCCCCCGCGGCTTCAGGCATCCAGAGCATGGCTCATTTGTCTGCGGCCCAGCACGCAGGCCTGATCCAGGCCTTCAGTGAAATCGGGGACAGTCTCGATGTGCTGGTCATTGACACGGCTGCAGGCATCGGCGCGTCGGTGATCAGTCTCGTCCGGGCGGCCCACGAAGTCCTGTTGGTGGTCTGCGACGAACCGGCTTCGATCACCGATGCCTACGCACTGATCAAACTGCTCAATCGTGATTACGGCTTAGTCCGCTTCCGCGTGCTGGTCAATATGGCGCGTAGCCCTCAGGAGGGTCGCGCCCTGTTCGCCAAACTGGCCAAAGTCACCGATCACTTCCTCGACGTTTCCCTGCGGTATGTGGGAATGGTGCCGTACGATGAATATGCGCGTAGGGCGGTGCGCAAGCAGCGAGCGGTCTACGAACAATTTCCGCACTCGAAGTGCGCCCAGGCATTTCAGGAAATCGCTTTGAAGGTTGACGCTTGGCCTTTACCGGATTCCCCTGGAGGGCATATGGAGTTCTTCGTCGAGCGACTTGTCGAACATTCGAGAAAGCCGTAAAGAGCCTCAAGAGATGGAGACAAGAAGGGGGGGCAGATGTCTTTTTCCGGATTTATTTTTTTCTGGAAATAATCCGTCCCGTTTCGCGCTGTCGCAGCCTTGCCGGGATTTTTCAGGTTAGTAATACAGGTCGTCTTCGTCATCTCGCAGGTGGCAGTACCACCCATACAGCGAAGCAACAAGGATGACAACGATCATAGCTATCAGGATGAAGATCAGATAACGCATCGTACTCGGCTGCCTTTTTGGTGCGAGTGTATGGTTGGGATGCGTCCTTGCTGGGGAGCGAATTTAAGCCACGTGGGCAAACTGCTGTCTGTAGGGCAATGCCCTATATGGCGGCTTTTTTTCCTTAGAAGGGGCTAGGGGGTTGCGGTGGCGGTGGCCATTAAACGGCCAGTACCTTTTCTTTAAGGATATTTCGTAAAGGACGGGTGCGGCTCACGGAGGTGGAGGCAATTCCACGGGACGAGACGGACGAACAAAAAAAACCGGCTCGAGGCCGGGTTTTAACAAAGGGCAACGGTTAAGAGCAGGCGGTATTTTTCGCCTCTTTGATGTTCTTCGCCTCTTCGATAACCTTACGTTGGCTCTCAATCGCTTTCGATGAAGCCGAGCTATAGGCTGCGTGCTTGTCAGATTCTGAGTTGTTTCTGAAAAAGCTCGAAAGAGGACTGGCGTTCGCCGAAGATGATTTCATGAGTTATGCCTCGGTTAAAATTTGATCGAGCTGCTCTGGAGAGTAAACAGTGGTGACGAGTGCGTCAATTTTTGCCACATCGGCATTCAGTTCGACGCTTTGATGGGTGCCGTCAGTATTTTTTATGATCACGTCGACGCGGATTTGCAGTCGAAATGTTTTTTTCAGCTCCAGAACAGCTTCTTTCGCTGCAAATAGCTGGCGAATGAATTCAGCCTTTGGAATGCTCCGGCCTTCAGTCAGTTCCCTCGCTTTCACAAACTCCCATGCGAGTAGTGGTTGCTGGTAGACATAAACAATGCCTACAAACCGATTGCGCCGCAGAGAGCGCTCAACGTTGCGTTTTGCGACTTCTGCGTTGGACATCGTTCCATCGAGCAAAAACGACTGGCGCTGAGACAAGACCAGGTCATGCAAGCGCTCAACGATGGTGTTCACTCCTCGTTGGAATAGGCGGGAGTTATTGCCACGATATTCAGGAAAAAATCCCCTAAGGTCATCTGGATCTATGCGCAACGCCTTAGATCCCATGCCGTCCATTCCGCCGATCAGGGCCTTGGAAACCTCTGTCTTCCCTGCGCCAGGTGATCCTGCCATGAAGATCGAAACCGGGTGGTCCTCTCCAGGATAGGTCTGTACGCACGCTAGCTCCCTGGCTATTCGAGTCCTGTGCTCCTTGGCAAAGGCTATTGCTCGCGCCTCAATTGCCAATTCCTCTTCGGTCATCGCCACCTCCATTCAAGTCGCGAGTCTAGCCTAGGAGTAGCAGTGGGGGTGCCCACAGTAATATTCAGGTAAGGTTTTGTTCGATTGGCAGGATGCCGGGGGAGGGGGAGTTGCGGAGATTGCTGAATAGATGCGCAGATGATTGGTAAAGCGAGATCATCAATCACCAAACCCCAGAAACGACAAAGCCCTGAATAATCAGGGCTTTGTCGTATCAAATATGGCGGAGGCGATGGGATTCGAACTCATGGACCTGTTACAGTCGACGGTTTTCAAGACCGTTGCCTTAAACCACTCGGCCACACCTCCGTTTGTGTTGCGGGCGCCATAATACCTGAATGAAACACACTGTCAAACTCTCTGCATAGCTTGTTACAGGGCGTCTGTTATGATCTTTGCGACTGAACGTTTCAAACCAACAGGAGTGTCGCCATGCGCGAACAGGATTACGCAGTTAATAACAGCGTGCAGGCTGAGCAGCTAGAGGTTAGCCGCGTCCTGCGCAACACATACGGCTTGCTCGCTCTCACCCTCGCATTCAGCGGCGTGATGGCGTTTGTCGCCCAGCAGATGCGTGTCGGCTACCCGAACATCTTCGTGGTGCTGATCGGTTTCTACGGCCTTTTCTTCCTCACCAACAAGCTTCGTGATTCCGCCTGGGGCCTGGTGTCCGCCTTTGCCCTGACCGGTTTCATGGGCTTCCTGCTCGGCCCGATCCTCAACCGTTACCTGGGCATGCAGGGCGGTGCAGAGGTCGTGAGTTCGGCGTTTGCGATGACGGCCCTGGTGTTCGGCGGTCTGTCGGCCTATGTGCTGATCACCCGCAAGGACATGAGCTTCCTCGGCGGTTTCATCACGGCGGGCTTCTTTGTGCTGCTGGGTGCGACGCTGGCGAGCTTCTTCTTCCAGATCAGCGGCCTGCAACTGGCGATCAGCGCGGGCTTCGTGCTGTTCTCCTCGGTTTGCATCCTGTTCCAGACCAGCGCCATCATCCATGGCGGCGAGCGTAACTACATCATGGCTACCATCAGCCTGTATGTATCGATCTACAACCTGTTCATCAGCTTGTTGCAGCTGTTTGGCATCATGAGCCGCGATGATTGATCGCCAGCCATGATTGAAAAAACCCGCTTCGGCGGGTTTTTTTATGCCCGGCTTCTGTACCGGCGGCTATGCCATGGGTGGCAGGCGGCGCTTGACCGGGGTTTTCTTGACGATGGCGGTGTTGGTTTCGGCGTGGGTGTTGAGGCGGTCGAGCAGGGTGTCCAGTTGTTCCATCGAGCGCACATGCAGGCGGGCGATGAAGCAGTCGTCGCCGGTGACCTTGTCGCACTCGGTGAACTCGGGGATGGCCATGATCTGCCGTTCCACTTCCTGCAACTGGCCGGGCAGCGGGCGGATGCGCACGATGGCCTGCAGCTGATAACCGAAACACTTCGGGTCGATTTCCACGGTGTAGCCCTTGAGCACCCCACGTTCCTCGAGACGGCGCAGGCGCTCGGCGACGCTGGGCGAGGACAGGCCGCTGATCTGCGCCAGGGCCTTGAGCGAACGTCGCGAGTCTTCCATCAAGGCGGTGATCAGTACCTGGTCGATGTCATCGGTCATGGTGAAACCTCAATTAGGCAGTTTTGCACAATGGCCTTCGCATTAAAGGCAGATTCGTAGTTTAGCCTGCTTTCTGCACTGGAGCAGCGCCCCGGTCAATTGGCATACTTTGCCCATCAATCACAGGAGTCTGATGATGGACAACTCGATACGTCGCGGCTCGTTCGAAATGACCGCCGCCATGCTGATCTCCGGAACCATCGGCTGGTTCGTGCTGGTGTCCGGGCAACCGGTGCTGGATGTGGTGTTCTGGCGCTGCCTGTTCGGCGCCGGCACCTTGCTGTTGATTTGCGCGGCCTTCGGTTTTTTGCGTGCGGACATCCTGACCCGCACCACCTTCCTGCTGGCGGTGCTCAGCGGCGTGGCGATTGTCGGCAACTGGGTGCTGCTGTTCGCCTCCTATTCCCGGGCCTCGATAGCCATCGGGACGGCGGTCTACAACGTCCAGCCGTTCATGCTGGTGGGGCTGGCGGCGCTGTTTCTCAACGAAAAAATCACCCTGCAGAAACTGGCCTGGCTGGCGGTTTCCTTTCTCGGGATGCTGGCGATCGTCAGTGCCCATGGCGGGCAGGGCGAAAGCGGCAGCCAGTACCTGATCGGCATTGTCCTGGCGCTGGGGGCAGCGTTCCTTTACGCGATCGCGGCGTTGATCATCAAGCGCCTGACCGGGACGCCACCGCATCTGATTGCGCTGATCCAGGTCAGCACCGGCGTGCTGCTGCTCGCGCCATTCGCGCATTTTTCGGCGCTGCCGCAAGCGCCGGGCGAGTGGGGCAGCCTGGTGACGCTGGGCATCGTGCACACCGGCGTGATGTATGTGTTGTTGTATGGCGCGATCCAGAAACTGCCGACGGCGCTGACCGGCGCGCTGTCGTTCATCTACCCGATTGCGGCGATTTTCGTCGACTGGTTTGCCTTTGGCCATCGCCTGGAACCGCTGCAATGGATTGGGGTTGCCGCGATTTTGCTGGCCGCTGCCGGCATGCAGCAGGGCTGGAGTTTGAAATTCCGGCGCACAGTGACCCCATGAGCCCGTCAGATGTTCCAGTTCGGCGCGGTCCTGGCCAGGCGCTGGCGCATATCGCCGATGTTGGCGGCCAGTTGCTCAGTCAATAAACGGTAACCGTCCAGGGCGTTGTACACCGGTGCTTCGAGACTGACGACCGGTAACGCCATGGGGCGGTTCAGCCGCTCGGTGACGCCGGACTTCAGCGCCCGAGCCATGCCGATCAATTGCACGCGAATCAGCCGATGCTCCGCTTTCAATGCCGTTTGCAGGTCACTGGCGTCCGGCCGGGTGTTGCCCAGTATCTCCAGGGTGCTGACACACAGACGCAGTTGGCGCTGGATGGCATCGAGTTCGGTCATGGAAATCTTCACCTCCTTGGACACCGATGGCATCAGTGAGCGCAGCTGCACCATCACGGTGTTGAGGCGGCCCATCAGCTTGAGGTGTTCGTCGGCCGTCACCGATTGGCCGCTGATGATGCGCCCGTAGAGCGTCGCGCAATCTCGCAAGGCGTCAGCCAGGTTGTAACGCCAGGAATAGACCGCATAGAGCGGCAGGGCGAAGGAAAACGCCAGGGCCAGGGCAATGCCGATCAGGATGTCGACCCCACGCCACAGCCCGTCGGAGACTGGATTGTCGCCATGGCCTGCGACGATGAAGACGGTAATGCCGGCCAGCAGCGCGGTGTAGCCGCCTTTGCCGATGGCGTGGTACGAGAAAAATCCGCACACCACCGCCATGGCGAAATAGGTCAGCCACGGCAGGCCGAGCCAGGACTGTTGCACCACCAGCACCAGGCCGACAGCAGCCCCGACCAGGGTGCCTATGGCGCGCTCGGCGGCTTTTTTGCCGATGTTGCCATGGTGCTGCAAGCCGCCGATCACCACCAGCATCGTCACCGAGGCCCACTCGCCGTGGGGCAGGTTGATGCCGGTGGTCAGCAGGATCGACGCCAGTAACCCGAGGGACACCCGTACCGCATGGATCATCCGCGCATGGCGATAGCGCCGGTACGGGTCCAGCAACGGACGCAGTAACCGACGCAGCAGCGGTGGCAGGCGAAGGGCCGTGGATGCGCTCAGGTTGGCTCTCCTCAGAAGATGTAATCAGTGGTCAGGAAGCTGGAACTGCGGCCGCTGATGATCTCGCTGATGAGATCCTTGTTGGTCTCCTGGAACTTGGTCGCCACCAGCGTGCGGATCGAAAACACCCTTAGGGCGTCATGGACCGACAAGGTGCCCTCGGCGGAATTTTTCCGGCCGTTGAACGGGTAGGTGTCCGGGCCGCGCTGACATTGGGCGTTGAGGTTGATGCGCCCGACCTGGTTGGCGAAGGTATCGACCAGTCGGCCGACCGCCACCGGGTTGGTGCCGAAGATGCTCAGTTGCTGGCCGAAGTCCGATTCGAGGACGTAATCGATCACCGTGTCCAGATGGCGATAGGGCACGATCGGCACCACCGGGCCGAATTGCTCTTCCTGGTAGACCCGCATCTGCGGCGTCACCGGGTACAGCACGGCAGGGTAGAAGAACGACGCGCGGGCCTCGCCGCCATGGGGGTTCACCACTTTGGCGCCCTTGCTTTCGGCGTCGGCCACCAGTGAGTGCAGGTAATCGACCTTGGATGACTCCGGCAGCGGCGTCAGGGCCACGCCGCTGTCCCAGGGCATGCCGGGCTTGAGCGTGGCGAGCTTGGCGTTGAATTTCTCGATGAAGGCATCGACTACGTCTTCATGGACAAACAGAATCTTCAACGCGGTGCAACGCTGGCCGTTGAAGGACAGGGCGCCAGTGACGGCTTCGTTGACCGCGTTGTCCAGGTCCACCTCCGGCAGGACGATACCGGGGTTCTTCGCATCGAGCCCCAGCGCCGCACGCAGGCGATGGGGCCGTGGATGCAGTTTCTTCAGGTCGCTGGCGGCCTTGTTGGTGCCGATGAAGGCAAAGATGTCGATGTTGCCGCTGGCCATCAGCGCACTGACCGTCTCGCGCCCGCTGCCGTAGATCACGTTGATCACCCCGGCCGGGAAGCTGTCGCGGAAGGCCTCGAGCAATGGGCGAATCAACAGCACGCCAAGCTTGGCCGGCTTGAACACCACGGTGTTGCCCATGATCAGCGCCGGGATCAGCGTGGTGAAGGTTTCGTTCAGCGGATAGTTATAGGGCCCCATGCACAGCGCCACGCCCAGCGGTACGCGGCGGATCTGGCCGAGGGTGTCCTGTTCCAGCTCGAAGCGGCTGGAGCGACGGTCGAGTTCCTTGAGGGCGTTGATGGTGTCGACGATGTAGTCGCAGGTGCGGTCGAATTCCTTCTCCGAGTCCTTGAGGTTCTTGCCGATTTCCCACATCAGCAACTTGACCACCGCGTCGCGCTGTTCGCGCATCTGGCCGAGGAAGGTTTCGACGTGCTGGATGCGCTCGGCCACGCGCATAGTCGGCCACAAACCCTGGCCGCGATCATAGGCGCGCACCGCGGCATCGAGGGCGGTCAGGGCGGTGGCGGCATCCAGCAGCGGCGTGCTGCCGAGGATGACTTGTTCATCGCCGCCGGGTCCGGCGAGGTACACCGGGCTGCGGACCTGGGCGAGGGGACCTGGCCAGGTCTTGAGGACGCCGTCGACCAGGTACTCACGTTGTTCGGTCGGGCCGTCGAGACGGTATTTTTCCGGGATGCTGGCGGCATCGGGAAACAGGTTGCCAAGGATCTGTGCTGTGGTCATGTCGCTACCCCGTGTGTAGTGTCAGCCGTGCGCTTATGGCTAGCCGTTGAAGAATCCGGTTCAAGGGTTATACGCCTTGTTGATGCGGTGTTTTAGCTGCAATCGAGCGCTGATGGGCAGAATAGAGGGGGTGAAGCTGTGGTTGTTGTGCTTCAAGCGTAGACCGCAAACGGCGTTGGGTGAAACGCGATCTTTTGACCTGGGAGCACACAATGGCGGGTGTCGAGGTTAAACTTCGCGCTCTTTCATAAGGAGTTCACATGAGTCTCTACCAGCCGGGCATCCTCGCCACCCCTGTTCCGCCTCTCGCTCGTCATATGTTTTTCGCCCTGGAATCGGTGGCTGCACTGCCGGCTGCGCTGGACAAGCTGATGCAACTGGTGGACGGCAAATCGGCGGTGGTCGGTTTCGGTGAGTCCCTGGTCAAGGCCCTCGACGGGCATATCGAAGGCTTGCGGCCGTTTCCGGCGCTGGCCGGTGTCGGTGTCGATAACCCGTCGACGCAACAGGCGCTGTGGTGCTGGTTGCACGGTACCGACCGTGGCGAACTGCTCAACCGCAGCCACGCCTTCGAGGCGGCCTTGGCGCCCGCCCTGCGCCTGGTGCAAGTGACCGAGGGTTTCCGCCACCGTGACGGCCATGACCTGACCGGCTACGAAGACGGCACCGAAAACCCCCGTGACGAAGCCGCCGCGGCCGCCGCGCTGGTGGGGGCGGGCGTCGAGGGCACGGTGGGTGGCAGTTTTGCCGCGCTGCAGCAGTGGCAGCATGACCTCAAGGGTTTTCGCGCGCTGGCGTCCCATGAGACGGATGACATCATGGGCCGTCGCCTGAGCGATAACGAAGAACTCGACGACGCACCGATCTCTGCCCACGTCAAACGCACCGCCCAGGAGAGCTTTGCCCCTGAGGCGTTCGTGGTCCGCCGCTCGATGCCATGGATCGAAGGCGACCGCGCCGGGCTGATGTTCCTGGCCTTCGGTTTTTCCCTTGATGCCTTCGAGGTTCAGCTGCGACGCATGAGTGGGCTGGAGGACGGTATTACCGATGGCTTGTACCGCATCAGCCGGCCGATCACTGGCGGTTATTACTGGTGCCCGCCGTTGAAGGATGGCCATCTCGATTTGCGCGCGCTGCGCATCGGCTGAGACATTATCTGTAGGAGCCGGCTTGCCGGCGAATAGGGCGAGGCGGTGAGTCAGGCATACCGCCTTCGCTGGCAAGCCAGCTCCTACAGTGAATCTAACCTTATGCTCAAACGGTATTTCTCATCCCCGTACTTAGAACCATAAGATCACGTCATAACTCGTTATGACAAGTGATCCTCATGACCGATAACGTTCTAGCCCTCAGCCCTCTTTCACACAGCAGTGTCCCGCTGCACACCCAGCTGCGCGACATCCTCCGTGCGCGCATCCTCGACGGTGAATACCCGCAGGACAGCCAGATGCCTTCCGAAAGCGAGCTCGGCACGCTGTTCAAGGTCAGCCGCATCACGGTGCGCCAGGCCCTCGGCGATCTGCAGAAGGAAGGGCTGATCTTCAAGATCCACGGCAAGGGCACCTTCGTCGCCAAGCCGAAAACCTTCCAGAACGTCAGCACCCTGCAAGGCCTCGCCGAGTCCATGACCGGTCGCGGTTATGAGGTGATCAACCGCCTGCGCAGCTTCAAATTCATCGCCGCCGACAAGCTGGTCGCCGAACGCTTGCAGGTCGCCGAAGGCGAGACCGTGGCGCAGATCAAGCGGGTACGGCTGATCAACCGCGAGCCGATTTCGCTGGAAATCACCTATCTGCCCAAAGCCCTTGGCGAACGCCTGGAGAAGGCCGACCTGGTCACCCGCGACATCTTCCTGATCCTGGAAAACGACTGCGGCCTGGCCCTGGGTCACGCCGACCTCGCCATCGACGCGGTGCTGGCCGACAGCGACCTGACCCAGGCGCTGAACGTCGAGGCCGGCTCGCCGATCATGCGCATCGAGCGCCTGACCCACGACGCCCAAGGCCGCCCAGTGGACTTCGAACACCTTTACTACCGTGGCGATGCCTTCCAGTACCGCCTGCGGATCGACCGGCAAAAAGGGGATCAGGCATGACCCGAACGACACTGGAACAGGAATACGACATCGTCGTGATCGGCGGCGGCACCGCGGGGCCCATGGCGGCGATCAAGGCCAAGGAGCGCAACCGCGATCTGCGCGTGTTGTTGATCGACAAGGCCAACGTCAAGCGCAGCGGCGCGATCAGCATGGGCATGGACGGCCTGAACAACGCGATCATCCCCGGCCACTCGACGCCGGAGCAGTACACCAAGGAAATCACCATCGCCAACGACGGCATCGTCAATCAGGCCGCTGTGTATGCCTACGCGACCCACAGTTTCGAGACCATCGAGCAACTGGACCGCTGGGGCGTGAAGTTCGAGAAGGACGAGACCGGCGACTACGCGGTGAAGAAGGTCCACCACATGGGCGCCTACGTGCTGCCGATGCCGGAAGGGCATGACATCAAGAAAGTGCTCTATCGGCAGTTGAAGCGGGCACGGGTGAGCATCACCAACCGCCTGGTCTGCACCCGCTTGCTGACTGACAGCGAGGGGGCGGTCAACGGCGTGATGGGGTTCGATTGCCGCACCGCCGACTTCCATGTGATCAAGGCCAAGGCGGTGATCCTCGCCTGCGGTGCCGCCGGGCGCCTGGGCCTGCCGGCCTCGGGGTACCTGATGGGCACCTACGAAAACCCGACCAATGCCGGCGACGGTTACGCCATGGCCTATCACGCCGGGGCGGAACTGGCGAACCTGGAATGCTACCAGATCAACCCGCTGATCAAGGACTACAACGGCCCGGCCTGCGCCTATGTTACGGGTCCCCTGGGCGGCTACACCGCCAACAACAAGGGCGAGCGCTTCATCGAGTGCGACTACTGGAGCGGGCAGATGATGTGGGAGTTCCACCAGGAACTGGAAAGCGGCAACGGCCCGGTGTTCCTCAAGCTCGATCACCTGGCCGAGGAAACCATCCAGAACATCGAAGAGATCCTGCACAGCAACGAGCGGCCGAGCCGCGGTCAGTTCCACGCCAATCGCGGCACCGATTACCGCACGCAGATGGTCGAGATGCACATCTCCGAGATCGGCTTTTGCAGCGGGCATTCGGCGTCGGGGGTGTGGGTCAACGAGAAGGCCGAGACGTCGGTCAAGGGCCTGTATTCGGCGGGTGACATGGCTGCGGTGCCGCACAACTACATGCTCGGTGCGTTCACCTATGGCTGGTTTGCCGGCAACAATGCGGCGGACTTCGTCGCCGGCCGCGAGTTTTCAGCGCTGGATGCCGAGCAGATCGAAATCGAGAAACAGCGGGTCTATGCACCCCTTGATCGCGAACACGGCCTGCCACCGGCCCAGGTCGAGTACAAGCTGCGCCGCTTCGTCAACGACTACTTGCAGCCGCCGAAAGTGACCAGGAAGATGCAGATCGGCCTGCAACGCTTCAGCGACATCCAGCGCGACCTCGATCAGATCAAGGCCCATAACGCCCATGAGCTGATGCGTGCCATGGAAGTCAGCATGATCCGCGACTGCGCCGAAATGGCCGCCCGCGCTTCGCTGTTCCGCGCCGAAAGTCGCTGGGGGCTTTACCACTACCGGGTCGATCATCCGCAACGCAACGACAGCGACTGGTTCTGTCACTGCCATCTGAAGAAGGGTGAAAACGGCTTGATGACCAGCTTCAAGAAATCCGTCGAGCCTTACATCATCCCGCTGGACGCCGATGAAATGCAGGCCTACGACCGGTTGCGGGTCGGTGCCGATGCGGCTTGAGCATGACACTAGAGAGAGACCGTGAAATGGCCTACCAACCCCAGGAAATATTCTTTCGCTCCAATGCACCGGTCACCGTCGATGAGGACCTGTGCATCGCCCACAAAGGCTGCACCGTGTGCGTCGACGTCTGCCCGATGGACCTGCTGGCAATCAACCCGGCCACGCAAAAGGCCTACATGGCCTTTGATGAATGCTGGTACTGCATGCCCTGTGAAAAGGACTGCCCGACCGGGGCGGTGAAAGTGGACATCCCTTATTTGCTGCGTTGAAACACAATCAATGTGGGAGCGGGCTTGCTCGCGAAGACGCCGGCATGGCTGGCATCTCCATTGACTGAAAGGACGCTTTCGCGAGCAAGCCCGCTCCCACAGGGGATCGCGTACAGACAAATCAAAACGCCATCCGGCCACCCCCGGACGCTTGCTTCAAGACACCCCTCGTTTCCCACCACGCCCTGATCGTGGCGGAGACGAACATCCTATAAATGATTCGAGGGGAAACACTCATGCTCTTACGTGCAGCGATTGCCGGTCTGGTACTGGCTTCATTCACCTTGTCGGCCCAGGCCGAAACCATCCGCATTGCCATCGGCACCCAGGACACCACCATCAACTGCGCCGCCGGCGGCCTGTTGATTCGCGAACTGGGCCTGCTGGACAAATACCTGCCCCACGACGGCCAGTACAAAGACGCCCAGTACGACATCGAGTGGAAGAACTTCACCAGTGGCGCGCCGCTGACCAACGAGATGGTCGCCGGCAAGCTCGACTTCGGCGCCATGGCCGATTTCCCCGGTTCGTTCAACGGCGTGGCATTTGAAACCGCCGGCAAGCACAGCCTGTTCATCAGCGTGCTGTCGGGCAGCACCCAGGGCAGTGGCAACGGCATCGTGGTGCCGAGCGCCTCGGGTGTGCAGTCGCTGGCCGAGCTCAAGGGCAAGACCATCTCCGTGCCGTTCGCCTCGACCGCCCACGGCATGTTGCTGCGCGCGGTGGCGGCCCAGGGCTGGGACCCGCTCAAGGACGTGAACATCATCGCCCAGCCGCCGGAAGTCGCCGGTTCCGCGTTGCAGGCCGGCAAGATCGACGCCCATGCCGACTTCGTGCCGTTCGCCGAACTGTTCCCGAGCCGCGGGTTCGCGCGCAAGATCTACGACGGTTCCCAGGCCGGCGCGCCGACCTTCCACGGGGCGCTGGTCGACCAGGCCTATGCGAAGAAATACCCGGAAGTCGTCGTCGCCTACCTGCGCGCCAGCCTCGAAGCCAATCAGCTACTCGCCGCCGAGCCTGAGAAGTACAGCGAACTGATCGCCAAGGTCACCGGGGTCGACGCCGAGGTCAACTACCTGTTCCACGGCCCCCTCGGCGTACAGACTCGCGACCTCACCTGGAAACCTGAATACCGCCAGGCCGTCGGTACCGCTATCGATACCCTTAAGTTGTTGAAGAAAGCCGATCGCGGGCTCGACCTGAATACCTTTATCGACGACCAGTACATCCGCGCCGCGTTCAAGGCCTCGAAGCTGGACTACAACGCGCAGCTTGCGAACTACCAGCAGACGCCGCTTAAAGCCGTCGATGCCTCCAGCGGCGAAGCCATCACCGACTTCAGCCATGTGGCCGAGATCTGGGTGCGCGGCGAGCCGAAAGTCCGTCAGTACGCTTCGGCGCAAGCGGCATTCACCGCGCTGGCCGCGCTGAAGCAGGAAGGCAAGAACATCCGCGCGGTGTATGCCCAGGCCGCTGACAGCGGGATCAAGTTGCTGGCGGACCAGGCGTGGTTTGCCAGTGATGCCAAGGGGCGTTTGAGTGCATTCCTGCTCAAAGGCCAGGCCCAACAATTCGCCACGGCACAGGGCGGCAAGGTGTTCGATTTCACCGACGCCACTACCCAGGCCGTGGCGGTCCGCTAACCGCAAAACACCTCGAACCTGTAGGAGCTGGCTTGCCAGCGAAGGCGCCCGACCAGCCAACATCAATGTTGACTGACACACCGCAATCGCTGGCAAGCCAGCTCCTACAGGTTTCCCGGTGAGAGGGAATATTGTGTACGGATCATTTTTACGCTGGATTCCGAGGGCAGCATCCTTGCTGCTCTGCCTGCTGTTCTGGCACGTCGCCGCCAGCCAACACTGGAACCTTGGCCTGGTGACCTTCGCCAACGTCCCCACCCCCGTGGCCGTCATTGAAGCGGCGCTGGGCCTCGGCGACTCCGGCAAGCTCGCCCGGCACCTGGGCAGCAGCCTCAGCCGGGTATTTGCCGGTTACTTCGCCGCGCTGGTCATCGGCGTCGCCCTGGGCCTGGCCATCGGCCGCTCGAAGTGGGCCGAAGATTTGTTGCTGCCACCCCTGGAAGTACTGCGCCCAATCCCCGCCGTGGCCTGGATTCCCCTGGCGATCCTGATGTTTCCCTCGTCCGAGCTGTCGATGGTCTTTATCACCTTTACCGGCGCCTTGTTCCCGATCCTGCTCAATACCGTGCACGGCGTCGAAGGCGTCGACCCGCGGCTGATCGCCTCGGCGAAAAGCCTCGGGGCAGGGCGCCGGGCGATGTTGCTGGAAGTGATCCTGCCGGGCGCCGCGCCGAGCATCATCACCGGCCTGGCCATCGGCATGGGCACCTCGTGGTTCTGCCTGGTGACGGCCGAGATGATCTCCGGCCAATACGGCATCGGTTATTACACCTGGGAGTCCTACACCATCCAGAACTACCCCGACATCGTGGTCGGCATGCTGCTGATCGGCGTACTCGGGATGGGCAGCAGCCTGCTGATCAAACGCCTGGGCGGCGTGTTCACGCCCTGGCACCGACCACGAGGAAAAGCCTGATGAGCGTTTTTCAACAGCCTGAAGGGCGTATCGATATCCGCGCTTTGTCGATCAGCCTGGGCGAGGGCAGTGCAGCATTCGAAGCCGTGCAGGGCCTGGACTGTCTGATCGAACCGGGGCAGTTCGTGTGCATCCTCGGGCCGTCCGGTTGCGGCAAGTCCACCTTGCTCGGCGCACTGGCCGGGCATCTGACAACGTACACCGGGACCCTGAATGTCGACGGTGCAAAAGTCTCGGGACCGTCGCCGCAACGCGGCATGGTGTTCCAGCATCACACGCTGTTCCCCTGGCGAACCGTGCGCGACAACGTGGCTTTCGGCCTGAAAATGCGCGGTGTCGGCAAATCAGAACGGCACCAGGCCGCCGACGAAATCCTCGCCCTGGTGGGCCTGCAAGACTTCGCCGAGCGCTGGCCGGATCAGCTCTCCGGCGGCATGCAGCAGCGGGTGGAAATCGCCCGGGTGCTGGTCAATCGGCCACGGCTGTTGCTCATGGACGAGCCCTTTGGTGCCCTCGATGCCCTGACCCGTTTGAACATGCAGGAGCTGTTGCTGGACATCTGGACGCGCATCCGCACCACCGTGGTCTTTGTCACCCATGACATCGACGAAGCGCTGTTCCTCGCTGACCGCCTGCTCGTCATGAGTTCGCGTCCCGGGCGGATCATCGAAGACTTGCGCCTGGATTTCCCCCGGCCACGCACGAGCGAACTGGTGACCAGCCATGAGTTTTCCCGCTTGAAGCGACACTGCCTCGAATTATTGCGTCACGAAGATGGTCGGCAATTACCGCGCCTGAACCCTCTCGGACTGCCCCCTGAAAACAAACTGCCGCGATTTGCCCTATGACCTCACTATTCGATGTAACCGACAACGACGACATTCTCGCCCTGCAACCGCGACTGACCGATGACGATGCCGGCGTGCGCCGCATTGCATTGATCGAACTGGCCGACCTGGAAGAGCCGGACGGCCTGCTGTGGCTGGTCAATCGACTGGCTGAGGACCCGGCCGAAGAGGTCCGTGCCGAAGCCGCACGCTTGCTGGAGGCCTGGGAAGATGAACCGGTGGTCGAGGCGCTGTGCCAGGCGCTGACCGATCCATCCGCCACGGTGCAAACTGCTGCCGCGCAAAGCCTGAGCCTGCTCAAGAGCGAAGCGGCGGGCCGGGTGATCCTGCCGTGGACCGGGCATGCCGACATCGGCGTGCGCATCGCCGCGTTCAGGGCCTTGCGCGAATTGCGCTATCCACAGGCGGCTTCGGCGGCGCTGTTGGCGTTGGGCGATCAGGACGCCAATGTCCGCCGTGAAGCGGTGGGTGTGCTGGGCTGGCTCAAACAGCTCGACGCCTTGCCGGCCCTGGGGCGCCTGGCCAGCGCCGACCCGGACACCGAAGTGCGCCGCGCCGCCACCGGCGCCCTCGGCCTGGCGTCCGACGCGCAGGTGCTGCCGGCCCTGCGCCAGGCCTTGCAGGACCAGGCCTGGCAAGTGCGCGAGGAAGCCGCCACCACCCTGGGCAAGGTTGGGCACGCTGACGCCGGCCCGGCATTGGTCCAAGCCTTGAGCGACGATTACTGGCAAGTGCGCCTGCGCGCGACCCGCAGCCTGGGTCGTTTGCGTTACGCCCAGGCTTTAGACGCGCTGATCGACACCCTTGGCCACCGCATCAGCAACCTGCGCAAGGAAGCCGCCCTGGCCCTTGGTGAGTTGAACGATAAAGGCGCCATCGCGCCGTTGCAGGCGGCGCAGGACGATGGCGATCCGGAAGTGCGCAAGGCGGTACGCATTGCCCTGAGTCAGCTGCAATGAACCCGGTGGCGGTGGGCAATTCCCGGAGCAAACAACAGCTGCGCTTGAACTGGCCGGATGGCCGCGAGCAGTTGCTCAATCACGCAGAGTTGCGCCGGCAATGCCCGTGTTCGCAGTGCCGGGCGTTTCGATTGCGGGGGATGACACCGCTGGTGGGTTCACGCGTTCAGGTGATCGAAGTGAATTCCCAGGGGTACGGATTGCAATTGGTGTTCAGTGATGGGCATGAGCGGGGGATCTACCCGTGGGCTTACCTCGCCGGGCTTGGTCGGTGAATGGAATGCCGCTTTCGCTGGCAAGCCAGCTCCTACAATTTATCGGTGTTGCCACCAATAATGTGGTCGCCTGGGTCCCTGTAGGAGCTGGCTTGCCAGCGAAGGCAATCTCAAATTCAGCACAAGATTCAAAGGCCAAATACAGAGTGGGCATTCAGAAGGATTTGCTGATGCTTGCCACCACCGTCGCGCTGCACACGTCGTCGAAGCCCCAGTTGCTGGTGCACTGGCTCTTGGACAAATCGGTGTCGATATAGCTCAGGCCCAGCATCACACCCGCCAGTTCGTGGGTCAGCTTGACCTCCCATTCACGGTAGGAATCCTCGGCTTCACCCGAGCTCGAATACAGGTGCGGGTCCTTGAAGTCCATCAAGCCGTAGCGCAGTTTCAGGCCGGTGTCGTAGGGCAATTCGGTCTCGTAGCCGACATAGCTGTAGAGCGAGTTCTGCTCGCTGTCGATGCCCGGTGCATCGTCGGAATAATAGGCGCCGAGTTTCACCCCATAGACGCTGAGAATCCCGTAGACCTCGCTCTGGTTGAACTGGCTCTCTTTCGGATATGAATACTTGAGATAACCCAGGTCGAGGTTGATGGCGTCTGTGGCCTCCCAGAACCAACCGGCGTAGTAATCGACTTCCTGCCGGGTCTTCAGGCCGTAGCCAAAATCGACGTTGGACGTCCATGCGCCCAGGTACAGGCCGCTGCTGTGTTGCAGGGTGGCACCGGCCTGCAAGGCGGGGTCGTTCTGGGTTTGCGAGATGCCGCGGGTGCGGTAGTCGCTGGCCAGGGTCACGTCCAGCAGCAAGGAGAAATCATCGTTCAAGGGCACGGCCTGGCTGCACAAGGGCAGCAAACTCAAGGAACCGAGGGCGAACAGGGTGAAAGCTTTCATGGGGGTACGTCCCGTTGCTTTTTATTGTTAAGGGCAGGATTGTTATGGGCAGATTTCAAGCAAGGCTGCGCCGGGCCTCGTGTCGTAAAACACGAGGTCGGGCAGAAGGGGTTTTGCAGGATTTTGTTAGAGGGTTGCTGCGTAGACCTGCCGACCGGCGAACCAGGTCTGCAGCACCTGGGTGTCGTGCAGGGCTTTTTCGTCGACGCTGAATACATCGCGGTCGACCACGATGAAGTCGGCCTGTTTACCGGCGCTCAGCGAGCCGATCTGTTTGTCCAGGCCAATGGTGCGGGCGGCGTTGAGGGTGTAGGCATAGAGCATGGTTTCGCGGTCGATGCGCTCCTCGGCGTTGAGCACGCCCAATGGACCGACCCGGGTCATGGCCTGGGCCATGGCGTTGAACGGGTTCGGCGTGGACACCGGCCAGTCGCTGGCCCCGGAAAGGGTCGCGCCCTGTGTGAGCAGCGAGTGCGCCGGGTACTGGTAACGGAACGCCTGGGCACTGACGTACGGCTTGATCATGTCCGTGGTGTAGTCGTCGGCGCTGGCCCAGAGCAGTTGCATCGAGGCGATGACGTCGAGGGGTTTGAAGCGGGCGAACTCTTTCGGGTTGACGATCTGCAAGTGCGTGATGGAGTGGGGCACGCCGCTCTGCCGGTCCTTGCGCGCCTGGGCAATGCCGTTCAGCGATTCGCGCACCGCACGGTCGCCGATGGCGTGGATGTGCACCAGCCAGCCGCGCTGATCGATGGCGCTGACCAGCTCACCGAAGTGCTTCGGATCGATCAGCAGTTCGCCCGGTTTGTGCGAGTTGGTATAGGGGTCGATCATCGCTGCGCTTTGTGCCGGGTACTCGATCACGCCATCGGCGAAGATCTTGATGCCGGGCAGCGTAAGGTTGGGAATGCCCTGGAATTGCTGGCGGACCTTATCGAGGGTGTCGAGATCGGCCGGAACGCTCTTGCCGTTGGCCACCAGCAGCGCGGCGACGTGGGCGGTCATGCCGCCACTTTCTGACAGGGCCTTGTACACCGGCAGCACGCCGACGGTTTTCTCCGTGGGCTTGAGGGCGAAAACCGGCTCGCCGGGCGCAGCGTTGGCGGCGGGGTCCATCCAGGCGGTGATGCCGAGGCTGTTGTTGTAACTCACGGCGGTTTGCGCCGCTTTCAACATGTCGGCGGCACTCGGCGATGGCATTTTCGAGGCCACCCGGTCCCACCCGGCGTCCACCAGGAAGCCGTTGGGGCTGCCGTCGGCGAGTTTGCCGATGGTGTCTTTCTCGGCGTCTGGCAGGGTTTTGAGCAGCGCGGCATCGATGCCGCCGCGCTTGAGCATCACGTTGTTGGCCCAGGCCGTGTGGTGGTCGCTGCCGGTGAATACCACGCCGACGTCGGCCCATTCGCCGCTGTTGAATTTCTTGCCCAGCGCTTCGGCCTGGGCCCAGTAAGCCGAACTCATGCCGGCCACGCTCAGGACATCGCCATGCTTGGCCTTGCCGTCGTCACGCCAGGCGCGCAGGCGTTTTTCCAGTTCGTCGAGATCGACCACCTCGTCTTGCATATTGGCCGAGACCATTTCCAGGCCCCCGAAAATCGCGTGGGAGTGGCTGTCGATCAGGCCGGGCATCAGGGTCTTGCCGCCCAGGTCGATGACTTGGGTGCCCGACTCGATCAGGGCCTTGATCTGGGCATCGCTGCCCACTTGCAACACCTTGCCGTCCTGTACCGCCAGTGCCTGGACTTTGGGCAGGTTGCGGTCGGCGGTGAAGATCTTGCCGTTGAACAGCACCAGGTCGGTCGCTGCCATGGCTTCCAACGAGGCAAAACTGACTGCCACCATCAACAGATTCGGGATGAATCTTTTCATTGAATGTTTCCTTGTTATTGCGTCTGATGGCCAGATTAGTGGCTTGCCGCGCTCGGTAGAACGCCTCACTCACGAAAAACGTTTTTGCCTGAATGGAAAAAGTATGGACAAACTGGGTGCACTGAAAATGTTCGTGGTCACGGCGCAACTGGGCAGCTTCAGCCGCGCCGCCGAGCAATTGGGCAAAACCCCGTCGGCGCTGACCAAAGCGGTCAACCACCTGGAGGCGGAACTCGGCGCGCGTTTGTTCGAACGCAGCACCCGGCGGATCCTGCTTACGGAATCCGGGCGGCTGTACCTTGAAACTGCGCGCCAGGTGTTGCAGCGACTGGACGAGGCCGGCGAGGAGATCGAGCAATTGCAGCATGGTTTGCGCGGCAGCCTGAAAATCACCGCGCCGCTGGCCTATGGGCAGGCCTTTCTCGATCAGGTTTGTGGCGGTTTTCTTGACCAGTACCCGCAGATCAACCTGCAGGTGGACCTGTGCGACGACTTCGTCAATCTGCTGGAGAGCGGCCATGACCTGGCCTTGCGCGAAGGGCACGACGACTTGCCGGGGTTGATCGCGCGCGTGGTCGGCAGCAATTGCCTGGCGCTGTGCGCGAGCCCGCAATACCTCGAACGCAAGGGGCTCGCCGTCACCCCGCAAACCCTCGACGAGCATGACTGGTTGCTGTATTGGCATCCGTTGCTCAGCCGCGAATTCTGGTGGGTCGAGCGCGACGGCCAGCGCCTGACCCTGCCGCAGCCTCAGGCACCACGCCTGCGCAGCGACAACTACGACCTGCTGCTGGCCAATGCCCTGGCCGGACGCGGCCTGCTGCATACGCCCTTGTGGAGCGCGGCGCCGTACATCGCCGATGGCCGGCTGGTGCGGTTGATGGCCGACTACGACATAGACCCGGACAGCTTCGGCCCGCACATCCTGGCGGTGTATCCCAGCCATCGACGGGCCACGGCCAAGGTGCTGGCGTTCATCGATTACATCGCAGGTTTCCTGGCATCCCGTGGTTTGGGCGTACCCGTGATTCCCCCTGTAGGAGCTGTCTCGTGAAACGAGGCTGCGATCTTTTGATTTTGTTTTCAGAGAGCAAGATCAAAAGATCGCAGCCTCGTTTCACTCGTCAGCTCCTACACACAGGTGCTTGTCAGATAATTCCCACAGGAGTACAAATGTACTCCATGACAACCCTGACTCCCCGCCGTACCGCCATCCTGACCTTTATCCGCGAACGTATCGCCGAGCACGGTCAGTCCCCGAGCCTCGCTGAAATCAGCGAGGCGTTCGGTTTCGCCTCCCGCAGCGTGGCGCGCAAACATGTGCTGGCGCTGACCGAAGCCGGGTTTATCGAGGTCAACCCGCATCAGGCCCGGGGCATTCGCCTGCTCGGGCAGCCGCCGCGCCCTGAGCTGCTGGACATCCCGGTACTCGGCCGGGTGGCGGCCGGTGCGCCGATCGGTGCCGATGCCGAGGTCCACAGCCGTTTGCTGTTCGATCCGTCGATGTTCTCCCGGGTGCCGGACTACCTGCTGCGTGTGCGCGGCGACTCGATGATCGAGGATGGCATTCTCGACGGCGACCTGGTGGGCGTGCACCGCAGCCCCGAGGCGCTGAACGGCCAGATCGTCGTGGCGCGCCTCGACGGCGAAGTCACCATCAAGCGCTTCGAACGGGTCGGCGACCGTGTTCGCCTGTTGCCGCGCAACCCGGCCTATCAGCCGATCATCGTCGAAAGTGATCGAGACCTGGCCATCGAAGGGGTGTTCTGCGGTCTGGTGAGGCAAGGCTGATGGGTGCCGTCGTTGCGCTGGATACGCTGTTCAATGGCGGCCAGGTCTGGCGAGGCCGACCTGCGCCGCCGGCCGTCAGCCCGCAACCCACCGGGCATGCCGCGCTGGATGCGGCGTTGCCCACGGGCGGCTGGCCGGAGGCGGCCCTGACGGAAATCCTCCTGGCCGGGCAGGGTGTGGGCGAATTGCAACTGGTGTGGCCGGCGCTGGCGCGGCTGTCGGCGGCGGGCGAACGCATCGTCCTGGTGGCGCCGCCGTATGTGCCGTATCCCCAGGCCTGGCAGAGCGCCGGGGTCGATCTGCGCCAATTGTCGATCATCCAGGCCAGCGAGCGCGATGCGTTGTGGGCGGCGGAACAGTGCCTGCGTTCGGGCAGTTGCGGCGCGGTGCTGTGCTGGCCGCACAAGGCCGATGACCGCGCCTTGCGCCGCTTGCAGGTGGCCGCGGAAACCGGCTCGACCCTGGCCTTCGCCTATCGCTCGCTCAGTGAAGCGATCAACCCGTCGCCAGCGGCCCTGCGCATCGCCATCGATGCCAGGCCGGCACAGTTGCGGGTGCTCAAGTGCCGGGGCGGCTTGGCCCGTTCGGCGCCGATTGCCTTCGCCGTGGGGCATTGAGGTTGCCATGCGCTGGGTGTGTATTCTGTTCCCGCAATTGGCGCTGGACGCGGTACTGCGTCAGCGCGCCGACCCCGACGAACCGCTGGCGCTGTTGACCGGCCCGGCCCAGCGTCGGGTGTTGCAGGCGGTCAATGGTCCGGCACGGGCCCTGGGCTTGCGTCCCGGCCAGTCCATGAGCGCCGCCCAGGCCTTGAGCAAGGGTTTTGCCACCGCCGAGTACGACGTCGCCGCCATCGAACACTGGCAGCAATTTCTCGCCGCCTGGGCCTATCGCTTCAGCTCCCAGGTCAGCGTGCATTACCCACGGGCGCTGGTGTTCGAAATCGAGTCCAGCCTGGGTTTGTTTGGCGGCTGGGCGCCATTCGAGGCGCGTTTGCGGGCAGAACTCGGCGAGCTGGGGTTTCGTCACCGCATCGTCGCCGCGCCCAACCCGGTGGCGGCGCGGATGCTGGCCAACGCCCATGACGGCCTGGTGGTGCCGGACGAGCAAGCCTTGCAGCATCACCTCGGGCAATTGCCCGTCGACCGTATCGGGTTGCAAGCCAGCGTGGCCACGGCGTTGTCGCGCATGGGCCTGCGCACCTTGAGCCAAGTGCAGGCGTTGCCCCGGCACAGCCTGGCCCGGCGTTTTGAGGCCGAGGTGCTCAAGCACCTGGATGCCTTGCTGGGCACACGGCGGTTGGCGCTGACGTTCTACCTGCCGCCGGACCGTTTTGATGTGCGCATCGAGCTCAATTTCGATGTGCAGTCCCATCAGGCCTTGCTGTTTCCATTGCGCCGATTGACCGGTGACCTGTCGGCGTTCCTCTGCGGTCGGGACAGCGGCGTGCAGCGTTTCGACCTGCACCTGGAACACGCCGGGCTGCCCGACACGCTGATCAAGGTCGGCCTGCTCAGCGCCGAGCGCGATCCGGCCATGCTGTTCGAACTGGCCCGGGGGCGACTGGAGCAAGTCCAGGTCGAGGCCCCGGTGCGCGGTTTTCGCCTGCGCGCCGAAGACTTGCCGAGCTTCGTTCCGCAGTTTCAGGAGCTGTTCGACGATCGCCCGCAGCAGACCTTGCCCTGGGCGCAACTGCGCGAGCGCCTGCGCGCGCGGCTGGGGGATGACGCCGTGCATGGCCTGGGCTTTCAGGCCGATCACCGCCCCGAGTGCGCGTGGCAGGCCAGTGCAGACAACCAGCCCTGTACGGGCTTGCCGACCGTGCAGCGGCCGGGCTGGCTGCTGACCGAGCCGCTGGCGGTGCACGAAGGCTCGGCGCGCATCCTCATGGGGCCGGAGCGCATCGAATCCGGTTGGTGGGACGGCGATGATGTGCGCCGCGATTACTACCTGATCGAAACCCGCGCCGGCCAGCAGGGTTGGGCTTATCGCGCGGTGGGCGAGGGTGGTCCGTTGTGGCTGCAGGGCTGGTTCGCATGAACGCCGGATATGCCGAGCTGCACTGCCTGTCGAACTTCAGTTTCCAGCGCGGTGCCTCCAGTGCCCTCGAGCTGTTCCAGCGGGCGAAAAAACAGGGCTACCAGGCCCTGGCGATCACCGACGAATGTACCCTGGCCGGTATCGTCCGTGCCTGGCAGGCGGCGAAGTCGGTGGAGTTGCCACTGATCATCGGCAGTGAAGTGCGCATCGAAAATGGCCCGAAACTGGTGTTGCTGGTGGAAAACCTCGAGGGTTACCAGACCCTGTGCCGACTGATCACCCGCGCCCGACGCCGTACACAGAAAGGCCAGTATCAAGTGCTGCGCGAAGACTTCGACGAACCCTTGCCAGGGCTGTTGGCGCTGTGGATCCCGGACGCGGTCGATGACGTTGAACAAGGCCAGTGGTTGCAGCAGGTCTTCGCCGAGCGCCTGTGGCTGGCGGTCCAGCTGCATCGCGGCCAGGACGATAGCCGGCGCCTGCGTGATCTGCTGGCGTTGGCCAGGGAACTGCGGATACCTGCGGTGGCCAGCGGCGATGTGCACATGCACGCGCGCGGACGCCGGGCCCTGCAGGACACCATGACCGCGATCCGCCATCACCTGCCCGTGGCCGATGCCGGGCTGCGCCTGCACCCCAACGGCGAGCGGCACCTGCGCGGCTTCGATGTGCTGCGCGAGCTCTATCCGCCTGCCTTGCTCGACGAAACCCTGAACATTGTCCGGCGCTGTACCTTTGATCTTGGCCAGCTGCGTTATCAGTATCCGCGGGAGCTGGTGCCAGATGGACACAGCGCAACCTCCTGGCTGAGGGAATTGACCGAGCGCGGCATTCGCGAGCGCTGGCCCCAGGGTGCCAGCGAGAAAGTGCGCGGGCTGATCGACAAGGAACTGGGGCTGATCGCCGAGCTCGGTTACGAGAGTTATTTCCTCACCGTCCAGGACATCGTCGCCTTCGCCCGGCGCGAAAAAATCCTCTGTCAGGGCCGGGGCTCGGCGGCCAACTCGGCGGTTTGTTTCGCCTTGGGCATCACCGAGATAGACCCCGACCGGATGAACATGCTGTTTGAACGCTTTCTTTCCAAGGAACGCGACGAGCCGCCGGATATCGATGTGGACTTCGAGCACGAACGCCGCGAAGAAGTCCTGCAGTACGTATTCCAGCGTTATGGCCGCACCCGCGCGGCCTTGACCGCCGTGGTCAGCACTTACCACGCGGCCGGCGCCGTGCGCGATGTGGCCAAGGCCTTGGGGCTGCCGCCGGACCAGATCAATGCCCTGGCCGATTGCTGTGGACACTGGAGTGATGAAACACCGCCCGTGGAGCGCCTGCGTGAAGGCGGTTTCGATCCCGAGAGCCCGGTGCTGCGCCGGGTGTTGAGTTTGACCCAGCAGTTGATCGGTTTCCCCCGGCACCTGTCCCAGCACCCTGGCGGCTTCGTGATTTCCGAGCAGCCGCTGGACCACCTGGTGCCGGTGGAAAACGCCGCCATGGCCGAGCGCACCATCATCCAGTGGGACAAGGACGATCTCGATGCGGTCGGCCTGCTCAAGGTGGATATCCTCGCGCTGGGCATGCTCAGTGCTATTCGCCGTTGTCTCGATTTGCTGCGGCGTCATCGCAACCTCGACTTGAGCCTGGCGACCATCCCCTCCGAGGACTCGCTGACCTACGACATGATTGGCCGCGCCGACACCATCGGTGTGTTCCAGATCGAGTCCCGGGCGCAGATGTCGATGCTGCCCCGGCTCAAGCCGCGCGAGTTCTATGACCTGGTGATCGAGGTGGCCATCGTGCGGCCCGGGCCGATCCAGGGCGGCATGGTGCACCCGTACCTGCGCCGACGAAACAAGGAAGAGCTGGAAAGCTATCCCTCCGAAGAATTGCGCGAGGTGTTGAAACGCACCTTGGGCGTGCCGCTGTTCCAGGAACAGGTGATGCAGATCGCCATCGTCGCCGCCGACTACAGCCCCGGCGAAGCCGATCAGTTGCGCCGCTCCATGGCCGCCTGGAAACGCCATGGCGGACTGGAACCACACAAGGAACGCCTGGCCGCCGGGATGAAGAAAAAAGGCTACAGCGCCGACTTCGCCGCGCAGATCTTCGAGCAGATCAAGGGCTTTGGCAGCTACGGTTTTCCCGAATCCCACGCCGCCAGTTTTGCCTTGCTGACCTACGCCAGTTGCTGGTTGAAATGCCACGAACCGGCGGCTTTCGCCTGTGCCCTGATCAACAGTTGGCCCATGGGCTTCTACAGCCCGGACCAGATTCTGCAGGACGCGCGTCGCCACCATTTGCAGATCCGCCCGGTGGACGTGCGGGCCAGCGACTGGGATTGCAGCCTGGAGCCGATTGCCGGCGCGCAGCCGGCGATTCGCATGGGGTTACGCATGATCAAGGGCTTTCGCGAGGACGATGCCCGGCGCATCGAGGCGGCGCGGTCCAAGGGCGCGTTTGCCGACATCGCCGACCTGGGCGAACGGGCCCGCCTGGATGCCCGCGCCCAGGAACAACTGGCCGATGCCGGTGCATTGCGCGGGCTGGCCGGCGACCGGCATCGGGCGCGCTGGGAAGTGGCGGGGGTGGAAAAACAGCTCGGCCTGTTTGCCGGTCTGCCCCGTCAGGAGGAGGACGCGGTGGCGTTGCCCAGACCCACGGTGGGTGAGGACCTGCTGGCCGATTACAACAGCCTGGGCACCACCCTCGGGCCGCATCCGTTGGCCTTGTTGCGCGGCGAATTGAAAGCCCGTCGCTGCCGCAGTTCCAGGGAGTTGCTGGAGGTTGAGCACGGGCGACCGGTCAGCGTCGCCGGGCTGGTGACCGGTCGCCAACGGCCGAGCACCGCCAGCGGTGTGACCTTCGTCACCCTGGAAGACGAGTTCGGCAACGTCAACGTGGTGGTCTGGCGCGACCTGGCCGAGCGCCAGCGCCAGGTGTTGGTGGGGTCGCAGCTGCTCAAGGTCGATGGGCGCTGGGAGAAGGAGGGGGATGTGCGGCATTTGATAGCCGGGCGCTTGAGCGATCTGAGCCCGTTACTGGACGGCATCACCGTGCGCAGCCGCGACTTCCACTGACACACGCAACCCCCTGTAGGAGCGAGCTTGCTCGCGATGGACCTGAGAGCGCCGCGGGCTGTCAGGTTATCAGCGTTATCGTTGACGACCATCGCGAGCAAGCTCGCTCCTACAGGTTTTGGGGTGTGTCTGGTTATTTGGTGGCGGGCCAGAAGCGTTCGCCACCACCTGGTGCATCCGTCCACGCCTGCAAAGAACGGGTTGGCAGGTCGAAGTAGTCGCGCGTGCGCGCATACCCATGCCCACCCATCCGCCCGATCGCATCAAGCCCCAGTTGATCGATGTACAGCGTTTTCGGGTCGATCAGCTCATCGCGCACATGCGCCATCAACACTTCACCAAGGATGATCTCCCGCGACTGGCCGATGGACAGCGCCATCATCCGTCGGCATTCCAGGGCCACCGGCGCTTCGCCAATGCGTGGGCATCTGACCGTGGTGCCGGGGATGGCGGTGAGGCCGGCGGCGGTCAGCTCGTCGAAACCCGGAGCGAAGGGCACGGCGCAGACGTTCATGGCTTCCACCAGGGCATCGCTGACGATGTTCACGGTGAACTCCTGGTTGAGCTGGATGTTGCGCGTGGTGTCCTTGGGACTCTGGTCGCCGTAGTTTTCCACGCCCAGCGCCAGGATCGGCGGATCGGCAGACAGCGCGTTGAAGAAGCTGAACGGCGCGGCATTGACGCGGCCTTCAGCGTCGACGGTGGTGACCAGGGCAATCGGCCGTGGCACCACGCTGCCGATCAGGATCTTGTATTTGTCTCGCGCACTCAGCGTGCTGAAATCGAAGCTTTGCATAGGCAGGATTCTCTAAAGGAGTGGATCGATGGCGCAGAGCGGCGCCTGTGCGCTGTAGTCGTCGGCGAACGGGATAGCCGGCTGGAACAGGGTCTTCCAGTCCGGTTGGCCGAAGGCTCGGTCGCTGTGGCTGCGCATCAGTTTTTCGAATTGCCGTTGGGCCTGGCGCTGCAGGGCGGGGTAGTCGACGCCCTGCACCTGACGGTCCTGCATCACGCAGCGACCGTCGATGTAGCTGGCGATGCAATCGTCACCGCGCCCGGCCAAAACCAGGTTTTTCAATGGGTCGAACAGCGGTCCCAGGTGCAGGCCGCGCAGGTTGAACACGGTGATGTCGGCCTTGGCCCCCGGTGCCAGGCGCCCGAGATCGTCGCGGCCCAAGGCCTTGGCGCCGCCGAGGGTGGCGGCGTTGTACAGGTCCAGGGTGCTGGTCAGTGCATTGCCGCCTTCCATCAAGCGCGCGATGTTCAAACCCTGGCGCATGTTGTCCAGCAGGTCCGCCGGCCAGGTGTCGGTACCCAGGGCGAAGTTGATGCCCTTGGCGCGATAGCGACCAAAGGAATTCAGCGCCTCGCCATCCCGGGCGAACACCACCGGGCAATGCACCAGGCTGGCGCCGCTATCCACCAGCCGTTGCAGATCATCATCGCCCCGGGTGTAGATGCCATGGGGCAACAGGCTGCGCGGGGTCAGCAGGTGCAGATCCTCCAGCCAAGCCAGCGGCGAAAAACCGCGCAGTTGTTCAACCATCGCCACCTCGCCGAGCCCCTGGCAGCAGTGCAAACGCATCGGCGCGTTGAGTTCGCGGCTCAGTGCCGCGGTGCGTTGCAACAGCGCCGGCGTGCAGGTCTGGATGCGATCCGGCAGCAGCGCGCCGCGAATCAGGCCGCCATGAGCGCCATCGAAATTCCGGAAAAACCGCTCGGCCGCCTCGAGCCCGGCCATGCCCCGGGCTTCGTCCCAGTGATGGGCCAGCGTGCCGTCTGCCTGCCAGTAGCTCATGCCGCTCATGTAGCAGGGGCCAAGGTAAGTGCGCAGCCCCAGCTCGGCCGCCACCCCGGCCACCGCGGCAAACTCGTCGTAGGTTTCGGCCCACTCGCGGTAGTACATCGAGGTGATCGGCATGGCCGTGGTGATGCCGTTGCGGATCAATTGGGTGAAGGCGTAGCGGTATTTGAAGACTTCTTCTTCGGCGCTGTAGCTTTCCCGTGGGCCGCGCGCCAGATACTGCGCCGACCACATCCGGCCCATGGCGCGCTCGTCGCCGTTGTCCAGGGTCAGCACCGTGGAATCGAGATCGCCCAGCGCATCCAGATCGATGAAACCCGGGCCGATCAGCGCGTTGCCATGGTCGATCCACTGATCCACCGGCCCGGCGTAATCTCGCCCGACAAACAGGATGCGCGCGCCTTCGAACACCACTTCGCCGTCGCGCCACAGCACATGTTGCGCGCCGTCGAAGCCGACTACGCAGCTGGCCCGCAAGCCGATGCGTTTCACCGGCGGCTTTCCAGCAGACGACCGCCAGACGCGATCAGTTGACCACCGCGATACACCTGGCGAACCGGCCGCGAAACCACGGCTTCGCCCAGGGTCTGAACCGGCATCAACAGGAAATCCGCTGGCCGACCAATTTCCAGGCCATAGTTTTCACAGCCTAGCGCCCGAGCGCCATTGTCCGTCGCCGCCGCAAACGCCGCCGCCAGTTCTTCGTCCTTGTTCAAGTCGAAACGAAACGCCAGCAGCATCGCCCGCTCCAGCATGTCGCCGTTGCCCATGGGCGACCAGGCGTCGCGAATCCCGTCGGAACCCAGGCAGACGTTGACACCGGCCTCGCGCAACGCCAGGAACGGCGGCACTGCGCAGTCGGCCGGCGCCGAACTCATCAGCGAAATACCCAGCGCCGCCAGGCGTTCGGCCACAGGGTTGACCTGGCTCCAGGGTAACATGCCCAGGCAATAGGCATGGCTGATCATCACCCGGCCTTGCAGCCCGAAGCGCTCGGTGTAGTCGGCGATCAGCGCGATCTGCCACAGGCCCAGCTCGCCCTTGTCGTGCAGGTGGATGTCGACGCCACGCTCGAACTCGCTGGCCAGGTTGAACACGAAGTCGAGCTGCGCCACGGGGTCGTTGTCGATGCCGCAGGGATCAAGACCCCCGACGTTCTCCACGCCCAGGGCCATGGCTTCGCGCATCAGCTCGGCGGTGCCGGGGCGGCTGATGAGGCCGGTTTGCGGGAACACCACCAGTTGCAGGTCGATAAGGTCTCGGTATTTTTCCCGCAGTTGCTGCATGGCTTCGACATGGCGCAGGCCGAATTCGGGGTCGATGTCGACGTGGCAACGCATCGTCAGCGAGCCGCGGGCAATGCAGTTTTCCAGCAGGGCGCCGGCCCGATGTGCGATGGGGGCGGTGACTTCCCGCAGGATTCGGCGTTCGTTGGCGATGTAGTCCTTGAGGGTGGGACCTGCGCTGTTCGGGCGCCAGGGTTGGCCCCAGAGGGTCTTGTCCAGGTGTACGTGGCTTTCCACCAGGGCGGGGGTCAGCAGCTGGTTCTGGCCGTCGATGTCGGTGGCCAGCAACTCGGTGGTCGAGGCCGGGCGACGTTGGGTGAAGCGGCCGTTTTCGATCAGCAGGTCTTCGGCGGGGGCGCCGTAGGGGCGTACGTTGCGTAGCCAGCGGGGTTGGGTCATTTAAACCTCGAATTCTGTGTTGTTAAGGAGGGCCTCTTCGCGAGCAAGCCCGCTCCCACATTGTCCGTGTGAACACTGGAGATCCCTTGTGGGAGCGGGCTTGCTCGCGAAGGCCGCGACTCGGTCCTGGATCAGCCCTTGAGCTTCGCCCAAATGCGGTCCTGCAGCTCCCGCGCCTTGTTGCTGCATTCCTTTTCCGGGCGCAGGCGCGAGGCGAATTCGTCGGGCATGTTGATGGCGTCCATCACTCGCCACTTGGCGTCGATCAGCTTGTCGCTCTGGATGCCGTTGTCATAGGCGATGGCGTTGGACACGGCCGCGGCGTTTTCCGGTTTCATCATCCAGTCGATGAAAATCTTCGCGTTGCCGGGGTGCGGCGCGCTTTTCGGTACGGCGAAGTTGTCCTGGAACATCGCCAGGCCTTCCTTCGGGTACACGTACTTGATGGTGCTCTTCTGCAAGGTGGCCCGGGCCGTGGAGCCGTTCCAGTTCTGCATCATGATCACTTCACCGGAGGCCATGCGATCGACGGTGTTGTCCGAGCTGTACATCTTCAGGAAGGGCTTCTGCTTTTGCAGCAGCTCCAGGATGCGCTTGGCGTCCTGGGGGTTTTCGCTGCATTCGTCGACATTCAGATAGTGGCTGGCGGCGTTGATCACGCTGCTGGAGGTGTCGAGGGCGGCGAGTTGGCCTTGCAGTTCCTTGCGCGGCTCGAAGAACTCTTTCCACGAGTCGTCCAATTTGCCGCCCGGCACCCGCGCGCTGTCATAGGAGAACCCTGTGGTGCCCCACAGGTACGGCGCCGAGAACTTGCGGCCGGGGTCGAAGCTCGGGTCGCGGAACGCCGGCTTGACGTGCTGGAAGTTGGGCAGGGCCGAGGCGTCGATTTCCAGTAGCAGGTCCTGGTTGATCAGGGTGCGCATGATCGATTGCGACGGCACGATCACGTCGTACGCCGCGCCGCCGGCCTGCAACTTGGCCAGCAGGGTTTCGTTGCTGTCGTAGCCGTCCATGGTGACCTTGATCCCGGTCTCCTTTTCGAACTTGGCCAGCAGGTCGACCGGGTAGTAGTCGGTCCAGTTGTAGAAGAACAGTTCCTTGGGCTCAGCGGCCTGTGTACTCAACGCGGTGAAGCAACTCAGGGCCAGACCGGCAACAGCGAAGCACATGCTTTTTGTTTTCATGGTTGAAGCGCTCCAGGATTATTGGTTTTTGCCGCGCTGTCCCAGCCAGAAGGCCAGCACCACCAGCACGATGGAAATCACCAGCATCAGGGTCGAGATCGCGTTGATCTCCGGCGTCACGCCGGCCTTGATCGCGGAGAAGATGTACACCGGCAACGTGGTCGAACCGGGACCGGCGACGAAGAAAGTCATGATGAAATCGTCGAGGCTGACCACGAACGCCAGCACCGACCCGGACAGCACCGCCGGCCACAACAGCGGCAGCGTCACCCGGCGAAACACCTGCCACGGATTGGCGTACAGGTCGTTCGCCGCTTCCAGCAGGCTCTTGTCCAGGTCATTGAGCCGCGCGCGGATCGGCAGGTAGGCGAAGGGAATGCAGAAGCCGACGTGCGCGACGATCACCGTCAGCAAGCCGAGCTTGATCCCCAGCGCCATGAACAGCAGCAGGGTGGCGACGGCGGTGACGATCTCCGGCAGGATCAGCGGCAGGTTGATCCCGCCTTCGACCATCTTCTGCCCATAGAACGGCCGGTAGGTCGCCAGTGCCGCAAGCAGCGCAATCGCCGTGGCGCACACCGTAGCGATGCTGGCGACGATGATCGAGTTCAGCGCCGCGGTCTGGATCGACGGGTTGGCGAGGATCCGTCCGTACCAGGCGAACGAGAACTCGGTCCACACCGTCGCCGAGCGGTTGGCGTTGAAGCTGTAGGCGATCAGCACGAAGATCGGCAGGTACAGGTAGGCCAGGATCAGCAGGCTGACTTCCCGGGTCATCGGCAGTTTTTTCAAGTGCAGGGCGATCATGCGGTGGCTCCTCGGCGAAGCGTTTTGGCGGCGCTGCGGCTATAGAGGGCGTAAAGCACCAGAGACAGCAGCAGAATCCCCAGCAGCAGGAACGACAGCGAACTGCCCAGTGGCCAGTTACGCGCCGTGCCGAACTGTTGCTGGATCAGGTTGCCGATCATCAGCGTCTTGCCGCCGCCGAGAATCGCCGGGGTGATGAAGGCACCGAGGCTCGGCACGAACACCAGCAATGAGCCGGCAATCACCCCCGGCATCGATAGCGGCAAAATGATCCGCTTCAACGCATGCCAGCGATTGGCACCCAGGTCATAGGCGGCTTCCACCAGGCGCCAGTCGAGTTTTTCCAGGGTCGAGTAGATCGGCAAAATCATGAACGGCAGGAAGCTGTAGACCAGCCCGACGCTGACCGCGAAGTCGTTGTAGAGCAGGGTGATGCCGCCGGCCTGGGGAAACAGCGCGTTGAGGCTCTGGGCGACCCAGCCCTGTTCACGCAGGATGATCAGCCAGGCGTAGTTGCGGATCAACAGGTTGGTCCAGAACGGGATGGTGATCAGCAACACCATCAGGTTGCGCCGCCGCGGAGTCAGGCTCGACATCCACAGCGCCACCGGAAAGCCGAACAGGAAACACAGCACCGTGGTGCCGCCGGCCTGGAACACCGAGCGGATCAGCGCCTGGGCGTAGACCCAGTTCAGCTCCAGTTCGCCTTCGAAACCTTCCTGGAAAAACAGCTGCACGTAGCTTTGCAATTGCCAGTCGGCCTGCCAGTCGACGCCGCCATAGACGTTGCGCGGCAACAGGCTGATGTAGCCCATGATGCCCAGCGGAATGGCGATCAGAGACAGCAGGGTCAGGACCACCGGGCTGAGCAACAGCGCGCGGTTGAGGGCTGGGGAAGTGCTGCTGACGCTCATCTCAGGCCTCCATCAACAGGCAGGCGTGGGGCGGCAGGTTGACCGCGACACGGTCGCCGACCCCGCGATTGCGGTTCAGGCCTTCGTTGTTCTCGCGCAGCATGACCTTGATGTCGTTGTTCAGGCGGCACTGGTAGAGGGTCGCCGTGCCGACATACAACACCGCCTCGATCACCCCGCGCAGGTGGTGTGGTTGCGTCGGGTCGACCAGTTGCGAACGCTCCGGGCGGAATGCCAGTTGCACGCTGGAGCCGTCGAAGCCCTGGGCCGGGCAGGGGATTTCCACCGGCATGCCGTTGGGCACGAAGAGCTTTTCGTTCTGCTGGCCACGTTTGATATGGCCGGGAAGGAAGTTGATGTCGCCGATGAACTGGGCGACGAACCGATGCTGGGGGTTTTCGTAGATGTCGTTCGGGGTGCCGATCTGCAGGATCTTGCCGGCGGACATCACAGCGATGCGATCGGACAGGGTCAGGGCTTCTTCCTGGTCGTGGGTGACGAAGATGAAGGTGATCCCGGCTTCCTTCTGCACGCGCTTGAGTTCGACCTGCATTTCCTTGCGCAGCTTGAGGTCCAGAGCCGACAACGGCTCGTCGAGCAACAGCACCTTGGGCTTCGGCGCCAGGGCCCGGGCCAGCGCCACGCGCTGCTGCTGGCCACCGGATAATTCCGCCGGTTTGCGCTGGGCCAGGTGTTGCATTTGCACCAGCGCCAGCATCTCATCGACCCGTTGCGGGATCAGCTTGCGATCAAGACCCTGCATCTCGAGGCCGAAGGCGATATTCTGCGCAACACTCATGTGCGGAAACAGCGCGTAGCTCTGGAACACCGTGTTGACCCTACGCTTGAACGGCGGCAGATCGTTGACCGGTTCCCCGGCCAGGCGAATCTCGCCTTCGCTGACGTGCTCGAAACCGGCGATGGTGCGCAGCAGAGTGGTCTTGCCGCAGCCGGAGGGGCCGAGCAGGGTGAAGAATTCGTTGTCGGCGATGTCGACAGACACATTGTCCAGGGCTGGCGCCAGTCCGGGATCGTCGGAATAACGTTTTGAGACGTTTCGCACTTCAATTGCAACTGGATGACCCATAATGGTGCATTCCTCTAATTATTGTATGCAAAATCTGGATGCAATTTAGAAATACCCGGATTAACCTGCTTGTGCAACCCCCTTTTGCAAGGCTGTGGATTCGCCTGGAGTGGGTTGCGTAGCGATCAAGGAGTCATCGAATGGCGGAAAAGAAACTGGAAACCACGGTCGACCGCGTCTACCAAGGGGTTTACGAGGCGATCAGCAAACGCTCGCTGCGGCCCGGCATGAAGCTGGGCGAGGCTTCGTTGGCCGAACTTTTCAATGTCAGCCGCACGTCGGTGCGTGCCGCGCTCAAGCAATTGGAGGCCGATGGACTGGTCACCATCGAGCCCAATAAAGGTGCGTCGGTGTCACTGCCGAGCGACGAAGAGATCCGTTCATTGTTCGAAACCCGGCGCCTGGTCGAGATCGGCATCGTCAGCGAACTGTGTCGCCGGCGCGATACGGCGGTGACCCGGGATCTGCGCGATCACTTGCTGCTGGAGGACGAGGCGCATCGCAACGGTGACCACGAACGCTTGATCCACCTGCTCGGCGAGTTCCACATCAAGCTGGCCCGCAGCCTGAACAACCCGGTCTTACTCGACTGGTTCCAGAAGCTGATCTCCCGAGCCTCGCTGTACGCCGCCGCGCTGGACGACGACAGCCACGAAGCCTGCCGCGACGACGAACACCTGCGGTTGATCGAGTACATCGAGGCGGGCAACCAGAGCGCGGCGATCGAGCTGACCTGCATCCATCTGAATGGGATCGAGAAGGCGATTCTGGATGTGGCGGCGACTTTGAAAACTGGCTATCACCCGCTCAAGCACCTGATCGAGGTCTAATGCTCCCCGCACACCTTGTAGGAGCTGCCGAAGGCTGCGATCTTTTGATCTTGCTTTGAGAAAATCAAAGTCAAAAGATCGCAGCCTTCGGCAGCTCCTACAGGGGGGCTGCGTCAATTTCTCGAATCAGCTATACCTCTATGAAACCATTGCCATCCGCGATGCTCGAATCAAACGGGTGCAATAACCGGGACGCAGAGCCAGTCGATGCAGTTTCTAGAAGATAGCCACGGGTGTGCCGGCTGGGACGGCGAAATGGCCGAGCGTATTCGTGCGTTCGACTGGAGCCGGACCGAGCTGGGCAGCCTCGATGCCTGGCCGAGAAGCCTGAGCAGTTCGGTGCAGTTGATGCTGGCCTCGCCGTTGCCGATGGTGATGTTGTGGGGGCGGCCCGGCTACATGATCTACAACGACGCCTATTCGAAATTTGCCGGCGGGCGCCATCCCTATCTGTTGGGGGCGCCGGTGGAACTGGGCTGGCCGGAAGTGGCCGAATTCAATCGGCATGTGGTCGATACCTGCCTGGCCGGCGGCACCTTGTCCTACCGTGGCAAAGAGCTGGTGCTGCTGCGCGACGGCGTGCCCGAAGACGTCTGGATGGACCTCTATTACAGCCCGGTGGCTGACGATGACGGCAAACCGGCCGGGGTCATGGCGATGGTCGTCGAGACCACGGAGCATGTGATTTCCGAACGCCTTCGGCAGGTGGCCGAAGATGCTTATCGCGCCGATAACGAGCGGGTGCGCCTGGCATTGAATGCGGGCGCCTTGCTCGGTTCGTTCGTCTGGGACGTCAAGGCCAATGTGCTGAGCGGCGACGAGCGTTTCGCCCGGACCTTTTCCTACCCGGTCGAGCACAATCTGGCCGACCTGCCTGCGGACATCGCCGAAGCACGGATTCACCCCGACGACCTGAACTGGCTGCAGGAACAGGTGCGGCAATCGGTGGCAACCGGCGAGCCCTTCAATGCCGAGTACCGGGTGCTGCGTACCGACGGCAGCTACCGTTGGGTACTCGCCAGTGGCTGCTGCGAATTCAACGAGCAGGGCGAACCGTTTCGGTTTCCCGGGGTGTTGATCGACATCCATGAACGCAAGAGCGCCGAAGAATCCTTGCTCAGGTTCACCCGCAACCTGGAGCAGCGGGTCGCCGACGAAGTCGAGGCACGTCTCGCGGCGGAAGAGCAATTGCGCCAGTCACAGAAACTCGAGGCCATTGGCGGCCTGACGGGGGGCGTGGCCCATGACTTCAATAATCTGCTGCAAGTGATCGCCGGCAACCTGCACCTGCTGGCCCGGCATGAGCCGCAGAACGCCAATGTGCAGCGCCGGGTGGCGGCGTCGATTGCCGCCGTCGAGCGCGGGGCAAAATTGTCTGCGCAATTGCTCGCGTTTGCCCGTCGCCAGCCGTTGTCCCCGGCCATTTGTACGCCGCAGCAGATCTTCGACGAACTGGGCGAACTGTTGCAGCGTGCGCTGGGGGAAACCATCCACGTCCATATGAGCGCGCCACCGGATTCCTGGCAGGTCTTCGTCGATCGCAATCAACTGGAAAACGCCATCCTCAACCTGGCGATCAATGCCCGTGACGCCATGAAGGGTGAGGGGACCATCGACCTCAGCGCCGACAACATCGGCCTTGACCAGGGATTTTGCGCCGGCAAGGGCATTGCCGCCGGCGACTATGTGCGGGTGTCCGTGGCTGACAGCGGTGCGGGTATGCCGCCGCAGGTGCTGGCCCAGGCGTTCGAACCGTTTTTTACCACCAAGCCCGACGGCCAGGGCACGGGGCTTGGGTTGAGCATGGTGTTCGGTTTCGTCAAGCAGAGTGGCGGGCACATCGAGATGTCCAGCGTTGAGGGGCAGGGCACCCGGGTGCAGATGTATTTCCCGCGCAGCCTGCGTTCGATGGACAGTGAAACGCCCCGTGCCGAAGTGCCGCAACAGGGCGCCAACGAGCGGATCCTGGTGGTCGAGGACAATGAGGCGGTGCGCGTTTCCACCGTGGAGTTGTTGCGCGAAGAAGGCTATCAGGTGCTCACCGCCGCCAATGCCGACGTTGCCATGCAGATGTTGCTGGAGGGCGCGGCGGTGGACCTGATCTTCACCGACGTGGTCATGCCCGGCCTGATAAAAAGCTCGGACCTGGCGGCATGGGCCAAGGTACAGGAACCCCCGGTGGCGGTGTTGTTCACCTCCGGCCACACCCGTGACATCATCTCGCGCAACCACCAGCTCAGCCCGGATACCCATTTACTGAGCAAGCCCTATGGGCCGCAAGCGTTGACGCAGATGATTCGTACTGTTCTCAACGGCTGAACATGTCCTGTAGGAGCTGCCGCAGGCTGCGATCTCTTGACTTTGATTTTTCAAAACAAGATCAAAAGATCGCAGCCTGCGGCAGCTCCTACAGGTGTTTCGTGACTTTCTTGAATTCAGGCTGGGCCATGACTGACAAACGCACCTCCAACCCTCCCTCCGGCATGGTCAGGGTGCGTGGCGCCCGGGAGCACAACCTCAAGAACGTCGATGTCGACATTCCCCGCGATGCCCTGGTGGTGTTCACCGGGGTGTCCGGCTCGGGCAAGTCGTCCCTGGCGTTTTCGACCCTGTACGCCGAAGCCCAGCGCCGCTATTTCGAATCCGTGGCGCCTTATGCGCGTCGCCTGATCGATCAGGTGGGCGTGCCGGATGTCGATTCCATCGAGGGCTTGCCGCCCGCGGTGGCCTTGCAGCAACAACGGGGCACGCCGAGCACGCGCTCTTCGGTGGGCAGCGTCACGACCTTGTCGAGCCTGATCCGCATGCTGTATTCCCGTGCCGGCAGTTACCCGCCGGGGCAGCCGATGCTCTACGCCGAAGACTTTTCTCCGAACACGCCCCAGGGCGCGTGCCCGCAATGCCACGGCCTGGGCAGGGTGTATGAGGTCACCGAAGCACTGATGGTGCCGGACCCGAGCCTGACCATCCGCCAGCGCGCCGTGGCCTCCTGGCCCATGGCCTGGCAGGGCCAGAACCTGCGGGACATCCTGGTGACCCTGGGCTATGACGTCGATGTGCCCTGGCGCGACCTGCCGAAGAAGCAGCGTGACTGGATTCTCTTCACCGAAGAAACCCCGACGGTGCCGGTGTACGCCGGGCTCACCCCGAAGGAAACCCGGGTCGCCCTCAAGCGCAAGATGGAACCGAGTTACCAGGGCACCTTCACCGGCGCCAGGCGCTACATCCTGCACACCTTCACCCATTCGCAAAGTGCGTTGATGAAGAAGCGCGTCTCGCGCTTCATGCTCGGTAGCCCTTGCCCATTGTGCGACGGCAAGCGCCTCAAGCACGAAGCCCTGTCGGTGACTTTCGCCGGCTACGACATCGGCGAACTGTCCCAAATGCCCTTGCTGCAAGTGGCAGAAGTACTCAAGCCAGTGGCGGCCCGGCATTACCTCGAAGAGGGCGATGAGGCGGGAGAGGTATTAACTCACCAGCAAACCCGCGAGGCCCGTGAACAGCGCGTGGCCCACGGTGCCAGTGGCCATGCCAACGCCCCGGATGTACGCCACACGCCGAATCTCTCAGTGGAAAAACGCCTCGCCGCGCAACGCATTGCCCAGGATCTTCTGGAGCGGGTCAGCACCCTGACCGACCTGGGCCTGGGTTACCTGGCCCTGGAGCGCAGTACGCCGACGCTGTCGTCTGGCGAATTGCAACGCCTGCGCCTGGCGACCCAGCTGGGCTCGCAGTTGTTCGGCGTGATCTACGTGCTGGATGAGCCCTCGGCCGGCTTGCACCCGGCCGACGGTGAAGCACTGTTCGAAGCCCTGCAACGCTTGAAAGCGGCGGGCAATACCCTGTTCGTGGTCGAGCACGACCTGGAAACCATGCGCCGCGCCGACTGGTTGATCGATGTCGGCCCGGCGGCGGGCGAGCATGGCGGCCGGGTGCTGTACAGCGGTGCGCCGGCGGGGCTGGCAGCAGTGAAGGATTCGCAGACCCGCGCCTACCTGTTCGCCGAACACGCCAACCAATCCCGTCGTCCGCGTAAGGCCAGCGACTGGCTGCGTCTTGAAGGCGTCACGCGCAACAATCTGGACAACCTCAGCGTCGAGTTTCCGTTGGGCTGTTTCACGGCGGTGACCGGGGTGTCGGGCTCGGGGAAATCCAGCCTGGTCAGCCAGGCGTTGCTGGAGCTGGTCGGTGCGCATCTGGGGCGCCCGGGCACTGAGAGCGAGCCGCAGGAACTGAGCCTTGAAGATGAAGCGCCGACCGTCAGTGGCGGGCAGGTCGCGGCGGGGCTGGCGTCGATCAAGCGTTTGGTGCAGGTCGATCAGAAGCCCATTGGTCGTACGCCGCGCTCCAACCTCGCGACCTACACCGGGCTGTTCGACAATGTGCGCAAGCTCTACGCCGCCACGCCCGAGGCGCAGGCGGCGGGTTACGACGCCGGGCAGTTTTCCTTCAATGTCGCCAAGGGCCGCTGCCCGACCTGTGAAGGCGAAGGTTTTGTCAGCGTCGAATTGCTGTTCATGCCCAGCGTCTACGCGCCATGCCCGACCTGCCACGGCGCGCGCTACAACCCCGAGACGCTGGCGATCACCTGGCAGGACCTGACCATTGCCCAGGTGCTGCAACTGACCGTGGACCAGGCCGTGGACGTGTTCGCAGAACAAGCGGCGGTGCGCCGGTCCCTGGAGGTGCTGCGCGATATCGGCCTGGGCTACCTGCGCCTCGGCCAACCGGCGACCGAGCTGTCCGGGGGTGAAGCCCAGCGCATCAAGCTGGCCACCGAGCTGCAACGCAACCAGCGCGGGGCGACGCTCTACGTGCTCGATGAACCGACAACGGGCCTGCACCCGCGCGACGTCGATCGTCTGCTCGAGCAGTTGAACAACCTGGTGACGGCTGGGCACACGGTGATCGTCGTCGAACATGAAATGCGCGTGGTCGGGCAGTGTGATTGGGTGATCGATATCGGCCCGGGGGCGGGGGATCAGGGGGGCAAGGTTGTGGTGGCGGGGGAGCCGCGGAAAGTCGCGAGCAGCAAAAAGAGCCGAACAGCGCCATTTCTCGCCAGGGTTCTTGGGCATTGAAAGATCAAAAGATCGCAGCCTGCGGCAGCTCCTACAGGGAAACGCGTACCCCTGTAGGAGCTGCCGCAGGCTGCGATCTTTTAATCAGGCGCCGTTGATGGTGCGCCGTACCTTGTCCAGCAGCTCATTGATCTGGAACGGCTTGATCAGTATCTCCATGCCGTCGCCGAGAAACACCTGGCGGTTGATCGCGGTTTCGGCATAGCCGGTCATGAACAGGATCGGCAGGTGCTCGCGCCAGCCCCGAGCGATGTCGGCCAGTTCCCGGCCGCTCATGCGCGGCAGGCCGACATCGGTCAGCAACAGGTCGATGGATTCGTCGTTCTGCAGGCGTTCGAGGGCGCCCTCGATGTCGGCCGCCTGGGTGCAACGATAGCCGGCATCCACCAGCACTTCGGCGACGAACATGCGCACCGACGGCGTGTCCTCGACAATCAGCACATGTTCACCGCCACCCTCGGCAGGCTGCGTCGCCGCTTCGACGGCGGCGGCGGTAGGGTCGGCGCTGGCCGGCAACATGATGGTGACTTCGGTCCCGCGTCGCGCCACGCTGCGAATGTGCGCATCGCCGCCTGACTGGCGGGCGAAACCGTAGATGGTCGACAAGCCGAGCCCGGTGCCCTGGCCCAGGGGCTTGGTGGTGAAAAACGGGTCGAACACCTTGTCGATCACATGGTGTTCGATACCGGTACCGTCGTCGCGCACCGACAGCGCGACATAGGCACCATCGGCCAGGTTGGGGTCGCCGTGGGAATAGGCGGCATAGGTGTTGACCCAGATATTGCCGCCCTGGGGCAGGGCATCCCGGGCGTTGATCACCAGGTTGAGCACAGCGCTTTCCAGTTGAATCGGATCGACCAGGGCGATGGCGGGTTTGCTCGTCAGTTCAAGCTTGAGGGCAATGCGTTCGCCGATGGTGCGCACCAGCAGTTCCTCGAGGGAGCGGATGTGCTCGTTGATGTCCACGGGCCGGGTATCGAGGGGTTGCTGACGGGCGAACGCGAGCAGGCGATGGGTCAGGGAGGCGGCACTCATGGCCGAGTTCAGCGCCGCTTCGGCATAGAACGCGACCTTGTCGGTGCGTGACTCGGCAACGCGCTTCTGGATCAGTTCCAGGCTGGTGATGATGCCGGTGAGCAGGTTGTTGAAGTCGTGGGCAATGCCGCCGGTCAGCTTGCCCAGGGCGTCCATTTTCTGCACCTGCAACAGCTGGGCTTCGGTGCGCGCGCGTTCGGCGACTTCGTTGGCCAGTTGGGTCGTGGCGTCGTCCAGTCGTGCCAGGTGCGAGCGTTCGCGGTGCCGGTGTTCGGTGACGTCTTCGACGAACACCAGGCTCAATTCTGGCGTGCGGTAGGGTGAAATCTGCCACTCGGTTTCGCGAATCTCCCCCTGCACGCTCATGCTCAAGGTGCCTTTCCAGCGTTCGCCATAGGCCAGGCGCAGACGCAGTTCCTCGATGACCGCGCACTGGTCGTCGGCGAAACACTGGCGTAGGGTATCGGGGTCGAGGTTGTCCTGGATCAGTTGGGCGAACGCATGGTTGCATTCGTGGACCTTGAGCTGGGCATCCAGCACGGCGATGGGGGCCGACACATTGACGAAAATCTCGCGAAAGCGCGCCTCGCTTTCCCGCAGGGCATTCTCGGTTTCGCGCACCCGCAGCAAGGTGCGCAGGGTCGCCAGCAACACATCCGGGTCCACCGGGTGGATCAGGTAGGCGTCGGCGCCGGCGTCGAGGCCAGTGATGATGTCGCCGGTCTGGATCGACGCTGCGGACACATGAATTACCGGGAGCAGGGCGGTAGCAGGCTCCGAGCGCAGTTTACGAACGATGTCGAAGCCACTCATGTCCGGCAGGTTGACGTCGAGGATCAAGGCGTCGATCGCCACGCTGGCGATCAACTCCAGGCCTTCGCTGCCGGTGCCGGACTCCAGCACCTCATAGCCGTGGCGTTCCAGGCGCCGGCGCAAGGCATAGCGCGTGGCGACGTTGTCGTCGACGATCAGCAAGCGCAGGTCACGTTTCATCGGCAGGCTCCATGGCGATGGCCAGCGGGATGATCACGAAAAAGGTCGAGCCCACGCCCGGTGTGCTCTGGACCCCGACTTCGCCCCCCAGCAGCAGCGCGAAGCGTTTGCACAGCGACAGCCCGAGCCCGGTTCCACGCAGGCGTTTTTGCAGCGGAGAGTCGACCTGGGAGAAGTCTTCAAACAATGTGCCATGTAGCTCTGGAGCGATACCAATTCCGCTGTCGCTGACGGCGAAACGCACGTAGTCATCGTTTTCCAGTCGCGCCGAGACCCGCACTTCGCCGCGGGTGGTGAACTTCAACGAGTTGGCAATGAAGTTGCGCAGGATCTGCGCGAGCTTCTTGTCGTCGGTGTACAACCGGGGCAGGCCCACGGGCTCCTCGAAGATCAGGTCCACGGCGCTGGTATCGACAATTGGCCTGAACATGCCCCGCAGGGCGGCGAACAGGTCGAACATGTCGAACCAGGCCGGGGAAATGGTGATGCGCCCGGCTTCGATCTTCGCCAGGTCCAGCAGGTCGTCGACCATGTCGCTCAGCTCCCGCGCGGCATTGCTGACGAAGGCCACCTGCTTGTGCTGCTCGTCACTGAGGGGGCCGTCGAGTTCATCGCTCAGCAGGCTGGCGATGCTCAGGATCGAACCCAGGGGCGTGCGAAATTCATGGCTCATGTAGGACAGGAAGCGGCTTTTCAGGTCCGAAGCCTGGCGCAGCTGTTCGGCCTGGTTGTCGAGTTCGGCATACAGCGCCAAAACGCCCTGGTTGGTTTCATCCAGCTCGGCGCGCAGGGCGTTGGCTTCACCTTGCAAGCGCGCGATCATGGCGGCTTTTTCGTCGATTTGACTCATGGGCATTTCAGCCATGGGCTGCCTCCAGGGCAATGACCAGTACCGTGACATCGTCTCGTCCACGGCAGAAATCGCGGTGCAGGATGGCGGCAATCACGGCCGGATGGCGGTGCCCCAGGCCGGGGTAGTCCGCCAGGTTCCAGCGCGACTGCAGGCCGTCGCTGTACATGATCAGCAATTGTCCGCTCACTTGAGCATAGTCAAAGGGTTGCGCCTTTCGATATTGCCCGCCGACGATGCCGGGGTGAGAGGCCAGGCCGCGGGACTTGTCCGGTGCGACCAGGCAGGCGCCGATGTTGCCGATGCCGACGAACTGCAACGCATCGCGGCCAGCGTCGAACTGGGCAATCGCCAGCGCACCGCCACGGGTACCGGTCATGGCCTGATGAATGTCTTCCAGCGCCAGCAACGGTGAGGCGAAGGGCTGCAGCGCGTAGGCTTTTTCGCCAGCGCGAGCGGCGAGTTCGGCTTCTTCGCCATGGCCCAGGCCATCGATCACCAGGGCGCTGATGCGTGGTCCGTCGAACGCCAGGTGCCAGGTATCGCCGCAGGCGGGATCGTCGCGCAACGAATGCTGGCTGACACCGATGCGCAGGTCCCGGGCCTTGTCCGAGCGTGGGTACAAGCGCGTGAGCAGCACGGCACCCCGTGAATCGGCATACACATCGAACACCTCGGTCTGGCGCGACACGGCGCCCAGGCCGATGCCCTGGGTGCCGCCGGTGGAAAACCCGTCGGCCAGGCAGGCCTGCAGGTCAAAGCCCTGGGCGCGGTCGATGGCGAGCATCTCGATGCCGGCACCGCTAACCCGGGGCAAGACCCTCAGGTGCAATTCGCCGCGGGTGGCGTGCTTGAGAATATTGCTGGCAAGTTCGGTGGCGACCAGCGCTACCCGTCCCGCGTCCGTGGTGTCGAAGCCATGAAGCTCTGCGAGTTTTTGCGCGGTGCGCCGTGCATGTCCGATCTGGCTGTTGTCCTCGATGACCAGCACTTGGGTCATCGTTCCACCGAAGTTCATGTCCATCGGGTAATCGTCACGCGAGTACCCTTTCCTGGCGCAGTGTCGAGTTCGAATTCATTGACCAGGCGCTTGGCGCCGGTCAGGCCCAGGCCCAGCCCGGAACCGGAGGTCCAGCCATCGGTCATGGCCAGCTTGATGTCGGGGATGCCCGGGCCTTCGTCACGGAAGACCAGGCGCAGGCCCACGCGCGGGTCTTCATCGAGGATCTGCCAGTCCATGTCGCCGCCACCGCCGTACACCATGGTATTGCGCGCCAACTCGCTGACTGCGGTGACCATTTTGGTCAGGTCGATAAGGCGCATGCCGCATTCCTGGGCGAGTTTGCGCGCCAGTTGTCGGGCCAGGACCACGTCCTGCTCGATGTGAATCGGATGAGTGCCGCTGCTGCGCACAGTCATTGTTCGCGTACTCGTGCCTGAAGCAGTTTCATCCCGCGCTCGACGTTCAGCGCGGTACTCACACCGGGCAGGGTGAGGCCAAGCTCCACCAGGGTGATGGCCACCGCGGGCTGCATGCCGACCAGCACGGTCTGGGCGTCCATGATGCTCGACAGCCCGGAAATGGTCCCGATCATCCGGCCGATGAACGAATCCACCATGTCCAGGGCGGAGATATCGATCAGCACGCCGCGGGCGGAGGTCCGGCTGATGCGCTCGGACAGGTCGTCTTGCAGGGTCAGGGCCAACTGGTCATGCATGTCCACCTGGATGGTCACCAGCAGGAAGTCGCCCATTTGCAGAATCGGAATGCGCTCCATCTCAATGCGCCTTGCTGACGGTCAGTCCCAGCCGGGTCAGGGCCAGTTTCAGGGCATCGGCCAGGTTGGCCTTGGTCACCACGCCTTGCAGGTCCAGGCCCAGGTGCACGATGGTCTGGGCGATCTGCGGGCGAACGCCGCTGATGATGCAGTCGGCCCCCATCAGGCGGATGGCGGTGACGGTCTTGAGCAGGTGCTGGGCCACCAGGGTATCGACGGTCGGTACACCGGTGATGTCGATGATGGCGATCTCCGAGCCGGTGTCGACGATCCGCTGCAGCAGTGATTCCATCACCACCTGGGTGCGTTGCGAGTCCAGCGTGCCGATCATAGGCAGGGCGAGGACGCCGTCCCACAGCTTGACCACCGGGGTCGACAGCTCCAGCAGTTCTTCCTGCTGGCGCTTGATCACCGCCTCGCGGGATTTCTGGAAGGTGCGGATGGTGTGCATGCCCAGGGCGTCGAGCAATTCGGAGATTTCCCACAGTTGCTCGGCCAACAGCGCCGGGCTGTCCTGGTAATGGTTCTGCAGGAGGGCAAACAGCGGACCCTTGAGCGAGAAGATGAAGCTGGCGGTCTGGTGAGAATCCTGGCCGAGTTGGGCACGGCTCTGGGAGAGCTTGTCGAGGAACTGGCGAATTTCATCCCAGCCGGGCGTGGCAATGTTCTGGCCGTTGCCATTTTGCAGGCCCGAGATGACCAACTGCAGGAATTCCGAGGCCTGCTGCTGCAGGTCCTGCTCTTTGAGATTGCGCGTGGCGCCGCTGGACTCCAGGCCATTTTTCCATTCGGTCAGCAGTTGTGCCTGGTTGTTCTTCATCGCATCGAGCGTGCTGGTTTGCAGTGCCGCCATGGGACTTGTCTCCTTGAATGTGTGCGGCCGATTCCGCAAAAAATGACCGGCGCAATGCAATGACATTTGGCGGATGAAATAGTTGTTGCGTTCGACAGGTATTTTCATCCGATACACAAGGACTGTAGGACAAAGACGAAGGGAACGTTGGTCGCGTGGTGGAGTTCGAACGGTTATGACCCGACGGTTTCGAACGCGACGCACGAGGTACTTATGAAAGATGAAAATGAACTAGACGAAAACGCCAAGACCCCCGAGCCGGAAAGTGCCGACAAGGCGGTCGATCAGAAAAATGTGCACAGCGATAACGACAACGAGTTCAGCCCGGGCTTCAAACCTGATCCTGATCGCCCCAAGCCTGGCGATGACACGGATGCCGATATCGATACCGACGGCGGTTAGGCTCGGCCCCAAACAAAAAGACCGCATGGATTCATGCGGTCTTTTTGTTTGATGAGCGGATTACTTGTCCGGATGCGCGGCTTGAAGCTTCTTCGCCATTTCCAGATGTTTTTCCAGCCCCGGCAACATTTTTTGCGCAAAGCCCTTGAGCTCCGTGGCGCCTTTGGTCTTGTCGTCGGTCACGGTATTGGCTTGTTTCTTGAACAGTTCGATGGTGTTTTCGTGTGCCTTGACCTGGTTGTTGGCGTAGGCCGAATCGAAGGACTCGTCACGCATGTCGAGGAGCTTTTCCTTGGCCTGTTTCACCAGTGTCGTGGTGTCCGGCACTTCGATGTCATTCTTTTTCGCGATGGTCGCCAGTTCATCGTTGGCCTTGGAATGATCGGTGATCATCATGTTGGCGAACGCCTTGATATCGGCTGACTGGCTTTTTTCCAGGGCCAGGCGGCTGGTCTCGATCTCGGCGATGCCGCCTTCGGCTGCCTTGTCGACAAAATCGTTATCGGTTGCCGCGAATGCCGCGCCCATGGTGGTGCTCAGGGCGATGGCCAGAGTGAGGTGGCGCAGGTTAAATCCGTCCATTGGTTCTTCTCCACACGGTAGTTCATGGGCGATCGAGTTGATCGTTATGCTGTGGAGGTCGCGGGTAGGGCAAAGGTTTTATCGCATTTGCGACAGGACGACGAACGGACACCGCTGGTCTGACAGGTGGTCGACAGAACGGGCCAACCAAGGCCATTCTGATAGTTGGCGAACGCAATCAATCGCGTTTGCTACCGATTAACAAACGGAGGTGTTCCATGCCGGTGCCCCATGACCTTTATCAGGATTTGAGTTGCACAAAGGAAGATATCCAGCAGAAACGCACCAAGGATCCGTTACTGGATTCACTGATCAACAAATACTCCCAGGCGGACGCCGAAGTGGTGAAGGCAGAGCAAGCCAAATCCAGTGATGACACGGTGACAAAGCTCAAGGCGAAGCGCCTGGAGGTCAAGGACAAGATCGTCAAGCAACTCCAGTTGCCGTGAGCCACCGACAATCGGTGGCTGAATAATTGGAACGGCGATATTGACCGGCACCTCGAATGTCTAGAGCCCGATGACGCGGCTTCATGCGAGGTGCCTCATGTCCGACCCAAAATTTCCCAGCGAAGAACAAGGGGGCTACGACCCCATTCCGACCCATCCCGAACCCTTGAGCCCCGGCCGTACTGCGGTCAATCCGGAGGACGAGCCGGGCATTGATGAACTGCCGAACAATGAAGGTGCCATTCCCATGGATCAGGACGACGGCACTGACATCGATCGGGAGCGGGTGCGGGAAGAAACCGATAATGCGGTGCGCGATGACGAGGCCGATCCGCGATAACCCAGAAACCACAGATCCCCTTGTGGGAGCGGGCTTGCTCGCGAAAGCGGTGTCCCATTCAGCATAGAAGTTGAATGTAATGGCCTCTTCGCGAGCAAGCCCGCTCCCACATTTGGATCTGCGTTAATTCTGCAACGCCGTGCTCAGTGGCAATCGCGCCATGTTTTTCGCTTTCAACGAGCCCAGATACAACCACTCCCCATACTCGCGCACGGTGGTGATCGGCGAGTAGCTGTCGCTGCTGCCGTCCTGCAGGTTGGCGATCACCTTGCCCTCAAGGTCCAGCCCCAGCACAAAGGCGCTTTTTTCCACCGGCCTGGGCAGGAGGGTCATCGCTCGGGCGATCATCTTGCGCACGAAAGGGTGCGCCGCCGTTTTGTCGAGCAGGGCGTTGCGCGGCGCATACAGCGCCACCCAGAAGCGGTCGCGACCATTGAAGGCCAGGTTGTCGGGAAACCCCGGCAGGTTGTCGATGAACAGGTCATGATTGCCGGCGTTCGGCCCGCTCAGCCAGTAGCGAGTGATGCGATAGGCACCAGTTTCGTTGACCAGCACATAGGCATCGTCCGGCCCCAGGGTGACGCCATTGGCAAACTCCAGCTTGTCCAGCAGCACCGAGGTCTTGCCGGTCTGGAAGTCATAGCGCAGCAAGCGCCCGTCGCCGCCATGTTCGATGATGGCCTGGCCGTCCTTGCCGTAGCCGAACCGGCTGGAGGCGTCGCTGAAGTAGGCGTAGTGCCCGGGCTTGTCGATGGCCACGTCGTCGGTGAAACCAAACGGCACCCCATTGGCGTCGGTGGTCAAGGCCACCAGGCGACCCTGGGCGTCCAGCGACAACAAGCCCTTCACGGCGTCGGCGATCACCAGCAAGCCATTGGGGTGGCGGGCCAAACCCAGGGGGCGGCCGCCGGTATTGGCCAAGACCTTGGTGTCCTGGCCGTCCAGGCTGGTGCGAATGACCCTGCCATCATGCAAGCCGGTGATCAGCGCGTTGTTTTCCATGAGCAGCGCTTCGGGGCCGTCGATGTCTGCGGCGCCGACGCGCTCCACGCCCTTGAGGCGCTGGTTGTCCGCGTACGGGCCGCTGCTGAGGGACGGCGCCGGTTGCGGGGTCCAGGCGACGGGCTTGACCTTGGTCGGCATCAACAGCAGGAAGGCGACGAGGGCAACGATCAGCAGCAACAGCCAATGATGAAACCTGATCGTTCGGCTCACGCACGCACTCCTGTCGACGCCAGGTATCTTTCTGCGGTTTCGCGAAGTGCCAGCATCGACGCCGCCGATTCCCGTTCGATCCGTCGCTTGAGCAGCAACTGGTTGGCCATGCGCATCGCCAATCCACTGAACCGGTATTCCAGCGTGCGAACAAAGCGCGTGCCATCGCCCTCGGCCGCGCATTCGTAGGTCAGCAACAATGACAGACCATTATCGCCATGGGCCCGGGCAATCCAGCGGCGTCCAGGCAGATACTCATCGACCACCCAGCTCAAGTGTCCGTCACGCCCACCGGCGCGGATGTCCTCCTCGAACCGCGCGCCGGCATGCAAGGGCCCGTTCTGGCCATCGATCCTGAGGGAAGAGGGATGCCAATCCGGCCAGTGGATCACGGTGCTGGCATAGGCCAGCACGGTAATGGGATCACCGGCGATATCGACTTTATGTTGCATGCGGATCATGGGCGTTCTCTTCAGGTGCTGGAAGTCCGGTTCCGGTTCCGGCTCCCAATAGAGGGTGCCGAACAGGTAATCCATCAACGGAAAAACGATGTTGAAATTGCGCTGCTGCATCATTTCGCGGCGGTGATGCAGTTCATGCAGGCGCCGCATCTGGCGGATCCAGGGCAGGCGCGTGATCCGGTTGTGCGACGGCAAGTGCTCACAGGCATGGAACACTTCATAGGTCAGGTACCCCAGGACCAGGCAGCCGCCAACCAGTCCGGCAACGTTCGCATCCAGGGGCTTGAGCAGCCACCACAGGGGCAGGGTGACCAGCAGTGTGTGCAGCACGATCAGCCAGGCCGGGAACAGGATCACCCGCCAGTCGCGAGCACTCTCGTAGGTCATGTGGCCGGGGGCGAAAAAGCTGTGGTGGTCGCCGGCGTGGCGGGCATAGAACATCCGCGCGAAGCTTTTTTTGTGATGGCCCAGGTGCCGATGCACCAGGTACACGACGAGATTGAAGAACAGCAAGGCCACCGGTACCGACAGCCATTCGAGGAGCGTTACCTGGTGCACGGTGCTCCAGAAAACGCCGATCGCCACCAGGCCGAACACCAGTACGAAGGTGCCATGCAGCCAGGGGTTATAACGGGGATGAATGTCGCAACGGTAACGGGCGCGGAATGCTTCGGTGGTCTGCCTCACTGCAATCACCTGTCTTTTTTGTTATCTCCAGCAGATTAGCCGATCCCGGCGTTTTGGCTGGTGACCGCTGGATTTTATTGCCGCCCCATCTCTAGGGGCTGTACCCGATCCACATACTGTAGGAGCTGGCTTGCCAGCGATGACGGCCTCACAACCACCCCATCCCTCGCGCCCGTACTCACGTCAGCGGATTCCACCGCTGCGACCAATCATCATCGCTCCTGATCACCTCGCGCAGCAGGTCGAAGGCCCGTTGCAGCGCCGGCGAGTCGCGGTCGCGGGAGTAGACCAGGTAGGTCGGGTAACTGAATTCCGGGGCCTTGGGCACGAGCTCAAGCATGCCGCTTTCCAGGTAGCTCTGGACCACCCGGGTGCGGAAGTAGCCGCTGCCACCGTGTTCGAGGATGTACTGCAACCCCAGGGGGCCAAGGTTGAAACTGAGCGCCGCCTTGGCTTTTTCCGGCAGGGCGGCGTCGTGCTGGCGGCGAAAGTGCTGGCCCCAGTCGATGTACACATAGGGTTCGGGGCGCTCGGGGTGACGTACGAGGATGAGTTTTTCCTCGAGGATCTGCTCGACCTGCAGGCGCGGCCAGTATTCGGGTTGATAGACCAGCGCCGCATCGAGCACGCCCAGCTCCAGTTGGCGCAGCAGGTTTTCGCCGTCGCGGATTTCCATGCGCAGCGCATGGCCGGGAATCCTGTCGCGCAGCACGCCGGCCCAACGGAGCATCAACGGATTGCACAGGCTGACCTCGCCACCGATGTGCAGGACGTCGTGGAACCCCTCGGGCAAGGGCAAGTCCCGGCGCGCGGCCTCCCAGGTTTCCACCAGTTGATTGGCATAGATCACGAAGGCCTCGCCATTGGGCGTCAGGCGGGCCCCGGCGCGGTTGCGCACGAACAGCGTGCTGCCCAGGTGGCTTTCGAGCTTCTGTACCCGCGCGGTGATCGCGGTCTGGGTGACGTGGAGTTTCTCGGCGGCCGCGGCAAGGCTGCCGTGGCGGACGATTTCCAGGAAGGTGCGGGCGAGGTCGATGTCCATGGGGTGGCCGGTGCAGGAAATGCTCGCATTGTAAGAGCAGGCTTCGCCAGCTGTCACAGGTGGTGTTCAGCGATGAAGAGTGCACCTTCCACGCAGATCCAATGTGGGAGCGGGCTTGCTCGCGAAGGGGTCATGTCAATCAACGGAAATGTGGACTGAACTACCGCCTTCGCGAGCAAGCCCGCTCCCACATTGGGTTGCGATGCTCGCGAGATTGTCGGTTAGAACGCGAAACACGAACAGCCAAACGCCCCCCAGAACCCACGGAAGTCACTGACCGGCGCATTCGACAAGCGCGCCCGCTCATGACTGTGCGCATGCACCGCACACGCCCCGACGCATTGATGCACCTGGGCCGTCAGCGGCGCCGATGCTTTCCAGTGCCCAGGCACCTTGGTCACTGGCGACCACTCCGGTACCACGGGGATGGGCGGCGGCCCGAGTTTTTCGAACTCGACGCTGGCGTAGACGATCTTGCCATCGACCAGGGTCAGCACCGATTCGATCCCCTTGATGCCTTCGGCCTCCATATGGAAATAGTCCCCTGACAAGGCAATCAGGTCCGCCAGTTGCCCGACCTTGATCTGACCCTTCTTGCCTTGCTCGGACGAGAACCAGGCGCTGCCATGGGTGAACAGCTCCAGCGCGGTGTCACGGCTCAAGCCCTGCGGGTACAACGCCAGGCCGCCGACCGTGCGGCCACTGACCAGCCAGTACAGCGAAGTCCAGGGGTTGTAGCTCGACACCCGCGTCGCATCGGTGCCGGCACCCACCGGTACGCCTTCGGCCAGCATGCGGGCAATCGGCGGGGTGTGTTCGGCCGCCTTGGCGCCATAGCGGTCGACGAAGTACTCGCCCTGGAAGGCCATGCGATCCTGGATGGCGATGCCGCCGCCCAGCGCCTTGACCCGCTCGATGTTCTGCGCGGTGATGGTTTCGGCGTGGTCGAAAAACCACGGCAGGCCGTCGAACGGAATGTCGCGGTTGACCTTCTCGAACACGTCGAGCATGCGGCTGATGGATTCGTTGTAGGTGGCATGCAGGCGAAACGGCCAGCGTTGCTCCACCAGGTGCCGTACCACCGGTTCCAGGTCCTGTTCCATGGAAGCCGGCAGGTCCGGGCGCGGTTCAAGGAAGTCTTCGAAATCCGCCGCCGAGAACACCAGCATTTCCCCGGCACCGTTGTGCCGCAGGAAATCGTCGCCCTGGCCGTAGCGCGAGGTACTGGTCCAGTTCTTGAAGTCGGTCAGTTCTTCCTTGGGCTTCTGGGTAAACAGGTTGTAGGCGATGCGCACGGTCAGTTGCTGGTCCTTGGCCAACTGCTGGATGACCTGGTAGTCGTCCGGGTAATTCTGATAACCACCGCCGGCGTCGATCGCGCTGGTGACCCCCAGGCGATTGAGTTCGCGCATGAATTGCCGGGTCGAGTTGACCTGGTACTCCAGCGGCAGTTTCGGTCCTTTGGCCAGCGTCGAATAGAGAATCATTGCATTGGGCCGGGCGATCAACATGCCAGTGGGATCGCCATTGCCATCGCGCTGGATTTCGCCGCCTGGCGGGTTCGGCGTATCGCGGGTATATCCCACCACTTTCAGCGCGGCGCGATTGAGTAAAGCACGATCGTACAGGTGCAGGACGAACACCGGCGTGTCGGGGGCGGCCTTGTTGAGTTCGTCGAGGGTGGGCAGGCGTTTTTCGGCGAACTGGAACTCGTTCCAGCCACCCACCACCCGCACCCACTGTGGAGTTGGCGTGCGGTCGGCCTGGTCCTTGAGCAGGCGCAAGGCATCGACCAGCGAGGGTACGCCTTCCCAGCGCAGTTCGAGGTTGTAGTTGAGGCCGCCACGGATCAGGTGCAAGTGTGAGTCATTGAGGCCGGGGATCACCGTGCGCCCGTGCAGGTCGATGACTTGCGTGCCGGGGCCTTGCAACGCCATGGCCTGGGCGTCGCTGCCGACCACCACGAAGCGCCCGTCCTTGATGGCGACGGCACTGGCCTGGGGTTTCTTGCGATCGACGGTGTGCAGGCGTCCGTTGTAGAGAATGAGGTCGGCGGGGGTGTCTGGCATGGTTTTACTCCCTGCGAACAGCGGGCTGATCCAGGCACCGACGGCGCCTGCGCCAAGACCTTGCAGTACGTGACGGCGGTTGACGCCGTTGTGTTCCTCGGGTGGGCTCATATCAGTGCTCTGCGCAACGTGAGTTGAGGGCAAACAGCTGAAGCCAGCCGCATGCGGCCAGAAGGAATATAGTCGGCAAATTCGCAGTGAGTGGTTTTCAAACGCCGAAAACGACGAATCCCGCCACAAGGGGCGGGATTCGTTTGCAGCCAGGCGCGCTTGCGAAAGTCGCAAGCGGTGCGTTTAGGCCGGGAACAGCTCGGACAGTTTCATCGCCAGCATCATGTCGCCTTCTGCGCGCAGTTTGCCGCCCATGAACGCTTGCATGCCGTCGGTTTCGCCGCTAACGATGCCTTGCAGGGTTTCGCCGTCCATCACCAGGGTCACCTGGGCGTCCGGGTTTTCGCCTTCCTGCAGCTCGCAGGTGCTGTCCTTGACGACCAGCGAGAAGTTCTTGGTGTCGTCGATGCGGAAACCGAAGACCAGGTCCAGACCGGCAGCAGCGGCTGGGTTGAACTTGGCTTTCATTGCTTGTACGGCATCAGCTACGGAGGTCATGGTTTGATCCTTTTTTTGGTGATTAGAGCTGGGTGATTACAGCCAGGGTCACAATAGTCCGGACTCAGCGAAACGTGATGAGTTCGGGGGTCTTCAACAGTTGCAGGTGCGCATGACTGTTGAAGGAAGCCAGGGCCACCTCGCGACCACGAAACTTCAGGTGGTTGAGCGAGGTATTGACGATTTGCCAGTTCAGTTCAAACGCCTGTTTGGCAGGCATTTGGGTAATGAGGTGGAGCAGGGCGGTAATGGTGCCGCCGGAGGTGAACACAGCGATTTTCTGGGTGTTGTCGGCTTGTTCGAGGATGCGCTGCAAGCCGGCTTGTACCCGCTCGACAAAACCCAGCCAGCTTTCCAGCCCCGGCGTGTCATAGGTGCCGGCGAGCCAGCGTTCGATGATCAGGGCGAAGATGCGTTGGAACTCGCCTCGGTTCTGTGCGGCGTTGCGCAGGATGTTCAGCGCGTCGGGCTCGTCCGGCAGCATGGCTGGCAACAGCGCGCGGATCACCGCGTCAGCATCGAATTCATTGAACGCCGAATCGGTCTCCAGGATCGGCACCGGCAGGCCCACGGCGGCGTATTGTTCCAGTGCGCTATTGGCCGTATGTTGCTGGCGACGCAAGTCGCCCGACAGGCACCGATCGAAGCTGATACCGAGTTCGGCGAGGTGCTGGCCGAGAATTTCCGCCTGGCGAATACCGGTGGGCGACAGGACGTCATAGTCGTCCGCACCAAAGGAGGCCTGGCCATGTCGAATCAAATAGATGCTGCCCACGTCCGCGTCATCCCGGTACGTTGAAGGTTTTGCGAGGTTATGGGGATGGCGCTGAGCTGTCAATGAAAAAACATACGCTTGTTTGAAATGCTTGTTGCAGGCCTGTTGCCAGAGGTTTCACGGCTGGTCGCAAAGGCGGCGCATGGGTATGCTGGTGGTATCCCGCGCACTTGCATGCCGCGCAACGTTTAAGGAGTCCCTGTGGAGTTTTTGTCCGAGTACGCCGTTTTCCTGGCCAAGACCGTGACCCTGGTGATCGCCATCCTGGTGGTGCTGGCCAGCTTTGCGGCCTTGCGCAGCAAAGGTCGACGCAAATCCGCCGGCCAGTTGCAGGTCAGCAAACTGAATGATTTCTACAAGGGGCTGCGCGAACGCCTGGAGCAAACCTTGCTCGACAAGGACCAGCTCAAGGCCTTGCGCAAGTCCCAGGTCAAGAGCGAGAAAAAACAGAAGAAGCAGCCCGAGGCCAAACCGCGGGTGTTCGTGCTGGACTTCGACGGCGACATCAAGGCCTCAGCCACTGAAAGCCTGCGCCACGAAATCACCGCGCTGCTGACCCTCGCCACGCCCAAGGACGAAGTGGTACTGCGCCTGGAAAGCGGTGGCGGCATGGTCCACAGCTACGGCCTGGCGTCCTCGCAGTTGGCCCGTATCCGTGAGGCCGGCGTACCGCTGACCGTGTGCATCGACAAGGTCGCTGCCAGCGGCGGCTACATGATGGCGTGCATTGGCGAGAAGATCATCAGCGCGCCGTTTGCAATCCTCGGCTCGATCGGTGTGGTCGCGCAGCTGCCCAACGTCAATCGCCTGTTGAAAAAGCACGACATCGACTTCGAGGTGCTGACCGCCGGCGAATACAAACGCACCCTGACGGTATTTGGCGAAAACACCGAGAAGGGCCGGGAGAAATTCCAGGAAGACCTGGACATTACCCATCAGCTGTTCAAGAACTTCGTTGCCCGCTATCGCCCGCAACTGGCCATCGACGATGTGGCCACCGGTGAAATCTGGCTGGGCATTGCAGCGTTGGACAAGCAACTGGTGGACGAACTGAAGACCAGTGACGAGTACCTGGCCGAGCGCGCCAAGCAATCCGAGCTTTATCACCTGCATTACGCCGAACGCAAAAGCCTGCAGGAGCGTATCGGCATGGCGGCAAGTGGTTCGGTCGATCGTGTGTTGCTGAGCTGGTGGAGTCGCTTGACCCAGCAACGCTTCTGGTAATTTCCTGGGTCGTTGAAAAAAAACCGTGGGTAATTCCACGGTTTTTTTCTTTCAGGGCGATCCAAATTCCTTGCGAAGAAGGGAAGTTTCCTAAGCCCCCTGACGATTGCTCCCGCTTTTAGGGGGATCGGGGCCGGGTATGGTGGTATTCCTGAAATGAGCGCAAAGGAATGCACCATGAATGAAATACCTCCCGCCAATGCTGCAAGCCCTGATCCCGCGTCGGCCCTGCGAATGCGCGATGAACTGGAAACCGCTTTGGCCATCTCCCTGCCGCAAACCCCCGGTCAGTTTGGCGAGCAGTTGATCAAAAAACAGTGGGGCCAGTACATCGATCCGGCGACAGCCCAGCTGGTGACCCTGGATTACGATTACAAGGGGCATCCTGCGCAGAACGGCATCCACCAGGGACGGGTGGCAAGTTCCATGTCCCTGGTGCAGGCGTTGCTGTCCAACTACCAGACCGTGGGCGACGGGCGCTTCGGTGAATCCGCCTTTGGGTTGTACACGCCACCGGATGTCGGGCCGTCGATAAGGATCGTGGCCCACGTTGACGAGTTTGCCGATATTGGCAGCGGCAACCACGACAGCTACGAAGGCATCTACCGCCAGACTGTGCCGCAAGGCTACGGACCCGCCACTCAGATCGCCGTTAGGCCCGCCGATTTCAAGCAGTGGGTCTGGCAACTGGATCTCCAGGGCCTGTACCAGGCCTATCTCGGGCAAGCCTGGCCAGCGGACGCCGAGATCGTCGCAGTCAAACCGAACGCCCTGAAAACCTCGGCCAAAGCCGCCCTCGTCATGGCTGCTTTTCTGCAGTTTCGTGAGAAAAGCCTGAGCCAGAAAGGTCTGGAACTGGCCCTGCAGGCGGCAGGACTGCCGCCTGACCAGGCATGGGCAACCCTGAAACTCGAACAACTGCAGGCACCGGGTCGCAGGCTGGCGAATCTGAAGTCGGGTCGCCTGAAGCTCTATCGCTACAGCTCGAAGGATATCTGGGGCTGGCGTGATCCGAATGGCCGGATTGTTTTGTACATCCCAGGTAACTCTTCTCCGCTGCACATCTTCGGCGATGCCGGGCAACTGCATCAATGGGTGGTGGAGCAGGGCAAAAGTGACGCGACGAAACTGGCCCTGGCTGCGCACTTTGCCGAGGAGGACCGCAAGGACGGTACGTTCCATGCGGGTGTGGTGACGGCATTGGACGGCATGGCGGTCTATCCGCGGCAACACCGGTTGACCAAAGAAGCGGGTTTCTTCAATGACGACGGTTTCTGGGAACCTGCCCGCTACATCGGTTTCGATGACTCGCCAGCAGGCGCCGACCCGTTTGCCCAGCTGGTGCTGGCCATGAAGGAGGCCTCCCTGGCCAGTGTCAAAACCATTCGTGACGATGCCCAGGTCAATCGGGATAACCTGAGTGCCGTCGTCGAACCTGTGGTGCAGTGGATCAACCGTTTTGGCCCCCTGGCGCTGTTCGTCCCCGGTGGCGAAGGATTGCTGGCGCTGGCCGGCATCATCGACGCCGGTTATGGTCTTGATCAGGCGGTCAACGGTGAAACCGCGGATGATCGAGGGGCGGGCGTCACCCGAACAGTGTTTGGCTTGCTCAACGCGCTGCCGCTGGCGGGCGTAGGCGCGGTGCTGAAGGGCGATGCTGAGGCAGGCGCCATTGTCGAGCGTTCCCGCGAACCGGGCCAGAATGCGGGCGATGCCAGGCCATTGCCGGATCAGGCCGCGGACCCCTCTGCGCCAACGGCCCCCGCAGCGTTGAACCGTGTGCAGCTTCTGCGCGGAATCGGACCCTCAGTGGCATCCTTGAGCGATGAAGTGCTGGCGCAGATCGGCAAGGTCAGTGCCATCGATGATGACATGCTGCGCCTGATGAACAGTGGGCGCCCGCCGACGCCCTTGCTGGCCGATACCATCAGCCGATTCAGGATCGATCAGGAACTCGGGCAGGCGGCAATGTCTCAAAGCGCGCGCGCCGAGCTGTTTTCCACCCGGTACCAGGCGCTTCAGCACTCGGAACATCAGTGGGTGCGGTTGTTCCAGCGGCAATACCCTGGCCTGCCCAGGAGCGCCATCGAACAAATGCTCGAGCGCTATGGCGTGGACCTCCAGAGCCCGGTGGACGCTGCACGCGTGCGGCAAGCATTCAAGCAGCTGAACCAAAAGGCCCTGCAATATCAGGAGCATGTGCGGCTCAATCGTGCCTATGAAGGCTTGTACATTCGCTCGCAGGTCACTGCGGAATCGGACACCCTGGCCCTGCATTCGCTGAAAAACCTGCCCGGATGGCCAAGGAGCCTGCGAATTGAAGTGCGCGAGCACTCCGTCATCGGCCCAATGCTGGACCGTAGCGGCGCGCTTGACGCCTCGAGCGTCCGTCGACTGATCAAGGTGGATGGCCATTACCAGGGGCGAGCCGGGCAGATGGACTTTTATGCAGCGCTTGTCGAAGTCTTGTCCGAGGACGAGCGTTCGGCATTGCAACTGTCTGCGGTTGACCCGGCATTGGCGTTGCGGCTGCAAGTCAGTGAGCGGGTTCTGCCACGCCCGGAGCTGGTGCTCGGACTGCACAGGATGGACAGCGGCCTGCCCTTCGAGACGCAAGGGCTGCGTGGCGGCGGTTTCCCCGGTACGCCGCAGGGCGCAGCGCTGACCCACGAAATGATGAGGCTGCAGCTCAAGGAGATCTACCCGGATTTCACCGATACTGAAGCCGATGAGCTGCTACAGCGTACCGGTGGCGGTGCGCAGGCACACATCGATTGGCTGAAACAACAGTTCCAGCAGCTCAACACGGACTTGAATGCCTGGATCGATCAGGTGATGGACGACATCGAGGACATGGACATTGACTTCCTCGACGCAGACGATGACGGGGCAGAGGGACTGGCGGATGAGGAGATCGAAGAGCATAACGAAGAGCTGGTCCAGAACGCGATCAACTACGAACGGGAAACCAGGATCGAGCTGGCTGACGAGCTTAAAGACATCTGGCAAAGGCGTGCGAAAGACGACCTGCGCGTCTATGAAGGCGCAGAACTTGTTGGATTCAGGCTGCACATGGGCTTCGAGAACTATCACCGATTGCCGGTCCTGAACATCCGGTTCAACCATGTCGTCGAGTTATCGATGCCACGCTTCCATGTGGCCGAACGTGGAACCTTGAACGGGTTCCTGGAGTGTTTTCCGAATCTGCAGACCTTGGATCTCGAAAGTGCCGAACTGATTGAATTCGACGCCCAGGGCAATGGGCAGACTGTACTGCCGACAGCCATCTTGAGCCTGACGCGTCTCAAGTCGCTGAGTCTCAAGTCCACCGGCCTGAAGTTCACCGTAGAGACATCAGGGCAGTTGAGCGGGCTGGTCAGGCTTCACACCCTGGACCTGAGTGACAATCCATTGGAAGTACCCCCTGTGCTGCTGCGGATGAATGACTTGCGGCGGCTGAACTTGAACAACACCCAAATTACCCGGTGCCCTTACGGCATCAGGGATGAGCCGTACATGATCTCACTGGATTTGCGTGACAACCAGATTGCGCGGATTCCGCCCGCGGTGATGAATCAGGCTGTCTCGGTGGATCGTGTGCTGCTGTGGGGCAATCCGTTGACGGACGAGGACACGCTGCGCCGACTGATTACTCATCGTGAGCAAACCGGGATCAATTTATGGCTGGGCGCGCCAGGCGCTGACTACGGACAACCGATGGCATGGCTACGAGACTGCGACGCCACGTTGCAACAGTTCCGACAAGCACTTTGGCAGCGGTTGGCAGGCAAACCCTCAGGTACGCGGTTCTTGAGCGCAATAGACAGGCTAAGCCTGACCCCCGACTTCCGGGTCGCTTATCCGACACTGCAGGCACGCGTCTGGCGACTCCTGGAGGAGGCGGATGCTTCAGAGACCGTATGGAGTCGATTGATCGCGGTGCGTGGGCGGCTGGAAAACCCATGGGTGGCTTTCAGGATGCTGGAACAAATCGCAGGCCTTTGAACGGATTTTATCCGTGGTGCCTGCAAGGAGGGAGCCTTGAACCCCGAACGGGGTTCAAGGCTGGACAATCAGCGGCGACGGAACAGCGGCAGCGGTTCGTCGGTGGCGGCCTGATAGGTCACCGAGAAGTCCTTGAGACCTTCCAGGGCTTCGTACGGGTCTTTATCGGGGCGAATCGCGAACGCATCGAAACCGCAGCGGTGCAGGTAGAACAACTGGTCGCGCAGCACGTCGCCAATCGCCCGCAGTTCGCCTTTGAAACCGTAACGGTCACGCAGCAGCCGGGCGTTGGAGTAGTTACGGCCATCGGTGAAGGCCGGGAAGTTCAGGGCGATGACCTGGAAACTCGCCACGTCTTCACCGATTTCTTCCGCTTCTTCATCGGCGTCCAGCCAGATGCCCAGGCCGCCGTCGCGGGCCAGGAGCATGCGGCTGTGTTCACGCCACAGCTGCAGCGGGACGATGTAGTCGTCGCAGTTGGTGATTTCGTCGATGCTGAAATCCTTGGGCAGCAGGTGCCAGGTTTCGTCGACGACTTCGTTGTTCTTAATGATTCGCTGCATAGACGCGTTCCTTGAAGAGGTCGATGCCAATACGCTGGTAGGTGTCGATGAAACGCTCGTCTTCGGTACGTTGTTCGATGTACACGTCGATCAGCTTCTCGATCACGTCAGGCATGGCTTCCTGGGCGAAGGACGGGCCGAGGATCTTGCCCAGGCTGGCGTCACGGCTGGCGCTGCCGCCGAGGGACACCTGGTAGAACTCTTCGCCTTTCTTGTCCACCCCGAGGATGCCGATGTGGCCGACGTGGTGGTGACCACAGGCGTTCATGCAACCGGAGATGTTCAGGTCTAGTTCACCGATGTCGAACAGGTAGTCCAGGTCGTCGAAACGGCGCTGGATCGATTCGGCGATCGGGATCGACTTGGCGTTGGCCAGGGAGCAGAAATCGCCACCCGGGCAGCAGATGATGTCGGTCAGCAGGCCGATGTTCGGCGTGGCGAAACCTTGCTCGCGCAACTCGCCCCACAGGGTGAACAGCTTTTCCTGCTCGACGTCAGCCAGGATGATGTTCTGCTCGTGGGATGTGCGCAGTTGACCGTAGCTGTAGCGCTCGGCCAGGTCGGCCACGGCGTCGAGCTGCTTGTCGGTGATGTCGCCCGGGGCAACGCCGGTCGGCTTCAGGGACAGGGTCACGGCGACATAACCGGGCTTCTTGTGGGCCAGGGTATTGCGTGCGCGCCAGCGGGCAAAGCCCGGGTGCTGTTGGTCGAGTTCGGCCAGGGCGGCGGCCTGGTCGTCCAGCGCCTTGTAGTCCGGGTCGACGAAGTGTTTGGCGACGCGATGGACTTCGGCTTCGGTCAGCGTGGTCTGGCCACCGCGCAGGTGCTCCATTTCCGCATCGACTTTCTGGGCGAAGACTTCAGGGGTCAGCGCCTTGACGAGGATCTTGATCCGCGCCTTGTACTTGTTGTCGCGACGACCATAGCGGTTGTAGACCCGCAGGATGGCGTCGAGGTAGCTCAACAGGTCCTGCCACGGCAGGAATTCGTTGATGAACGCACCGACGACCGGCGTACGGCCCAGGCCACCGCCGACCAGCACGCGGAAACCCAGTTCGCCAGCGGCGTTGTGCACCGGCTCAAGGCCGATGTCATGGACTTCGATGGCGGCACGGTCGGAGGTCGAACCGTTGACGGCGATCTTGAACTTGCGCGGCAGGTAGGCGAATTCCGGGTGGAAAGTGGTCCACTGGCGGACGATCTCGCACCATGGGCGCGGATCGATCAATTCGTCGGCAGCGACACCGGCGAACTGGTCGGTGGTGACGTTGCGCAGGCAGTTGCCGCTGGTCTGGATCGCGTGCATCTGCACAGTCGCCAGTTCAGCCAGGATGTCCGGGATGTCTTCCACGGCCGGCCAGTTGAACTGCACGTTCTGCCGGGTGCTGATGTGCGCGTAGCCCTTGTCGTAGTCGCGGGCAATCCTGGCCATCATTCGCATTTGCCGCGAAGTCAGCTGGCCGTAAGGCACGGCGACTCGCAACATCGGCGCGAAACGCTGGATATAAAGGCCATTTTGCAGGCGCAGGGGGCGGAATTCTTCTTCGCTCAGCTCGCCTGCCAGATAGCGTCGGGTCTGATCACGGAACTGCTTGACGCGGTCCTCGATGATCCGCTGATCGTATTCGTCGTATACGTACATATAAGTCCTGTTCTCAGGCTTGGGTCGCTCGGATACCGCTGCGTTTTTGTGCTTGCCGGAGTCCGATAAAACCTCTGCAATTCTGCGCGCACGGCCGCGCACTCCCTACGGAGCCGGGGCAAGATACCAGTTTGCGGTTATGCGCAAAAGTGATGTTTGAGTATATGTAAAGAACCAAAAGGACTAATGAGAATCGTTGTTGCAAAGACCCTGTTTGTGGTGCGGGCAATCGTCGTCTTTAATGTGATCGAGTCTTTATGCAATCACCGATAAAACCGACAAGAGGCGATGCAATGAGCAACCCTACCAAAGCAACGAAAAGCGATAGTTCGGTCGATGCCTGGGCGATCCTGTTCCTGATCATCCTGGTCGTTGGCACTGCGGTATTCTGGGTCAGTCACCAATAAACCAACCCGTCCGGGTCCCATTCCGACGATTGTCGGACAAAAACCCGAATAAACGCCGTTTTCCGGGGTTTCGCTGGCTATAATGCGCGGCGAATTTCCGGGGCTCGGACGATCAATGCTGAAGTTCTTCTACTCCTTCCTGCTGCTGTTCGGCGCGGTTCACAGCACTGCTGCCCGAGCGGAATCGGTGCTGTTCCTGAACCCCGGAACGACCGAAGAAGCCTTCTGGGTCAGCTATTCGCAGTTCATGCAGGCGGCAGCCACGGACCTGGGCATCGACCTGCGGATTCTCTACTCCCAACGCATGCCGGAACTTACCCTGGCGCAAGCGCGTGTGGCGCTGCAAGGCCCCGGGCGTCCGGACTATCTGGTGTTCGTCAACGAACAATACGTCGCCCCGCAGATCATTCGCCTGGCCGAGGGCAGCGGGGTGAAGCTGTTCATGGTCAACGCGTCCTTGACGGCCAACCAGATGAGCCTGCTGGGCGAGCGCCCTGAGCGCCTGGGCAGCCTGGTGCCCAACGACGAGGAGGGCGGCTACCTGATGCTCAAGGAACTGATTCGCCAGCATCCCCCCGTGGCGCCCGGGGAGGTCATCGAGCTGCTGGCGTTTTCCGGCCTGAAAATCACCCCTTCGGCGCAGCTGCGCGAACAGGGCATGCTGCGGGCCCTGGCCGAGCACCCGCACGTGCGCTTGCGCCAGCTGGTTTACAGCGGCTGGACCCGGGAGCGGGCGTATGAACAGGCCGGGCTGCTGTTCCGGCGTTACCCGAAGGTCTCGCTGGTGTGGTCAGCCAATGACGAAATGGCGTTTGGCGCCATGCAGGCGTATTCGGAGACGGGCGGGGTTTCGGGCAAGGATGCCTTGTTCAGTGCGGTCAACAGCTCGCCGACGGCGTTACAGGCGTTGCTCGACGGACGCCTCAGCGTGCTGGTGGGCGGGCACTTCACCCTGGGTGGCTGGGCGTTGGTGGAGTTGCATGACCTGGATCAGGGTGTGGATCTCGACCATTACGGCGGCCGGGACCGGCGGATCCCGTTGCTGCAACTGATCGACAAGGCACAGGCCCGGCGATTGCTGGCCATGGGCGAATCACCGGCCTACGGTGTGAACTTCCGTCGACTGTCAGCCAAAGGCCGGCCGACGTCGTATCGCTATCCGTTCAGCCTGCAAACCCTGATGCGTTAAATGCCGGCCAGATGCAGCACCAGTTGCACGATGCCATACAGCGTCAAGGCGAACACCGCCGTGAACACAATCCCCAGGATCACAAAATGACTGGGCTTGCCGTGGGTGAAGTCCCGCGCCCGGTTTTTCCCGCTCTGCACCCCGAACGCCGCCGCCATGACGCTGTGCAGCATCTGCCAGAAGGTCGGCGGCTTGTTGTCGACTGGATCGTCCATAAACCCCTCTTCACCAAGGTGTGAGAGCTAAGCATAGCCAAACCCCATAACTATGTACCGCCACGCCGGCGGCTGGCCGTGATGTCCTGACCCGCTCTCAATCGAGCAACAGGAATCACATCATGCCGGAACTTTCCACACCCGCTGAATCCGGGTTTCATGTCCCGTTTATCAAGAGCCGTGTTCCCGACTGGACGCATCACCTGGCCACCCCCCATCTGCAGGCCATGACACAGGCGCGTAATCCTGCCCAGCGCTTCATCGAGGCTTACCCTGAACTGTATGCCAAGGCGTCACCGGCGTTGCGCCAGGCTTTGCTCGACAGCCAGGCCCAGAGCAATGTTTCCACTCAGGTGCTGGCCACGACGCTGAAGGATTTGCAGGGCATTACCGAATTTGCCAAGCCATTGCTGACCGATGCGCTACAGAAAACATTCGGCCAGGCGCCGGATGTGACCGACACGGCGCTGTTTCATCTGCGCTCGCCCAATCGGGCCGAAGAGCAGTCATTGTTGCAGGCGGCGCTGCGCAACTTCGAAGAGGACGAGCCCTTTGACGAAGTGGCCTTGCAGGAGACCAGCGGGCTGGCGCCTGCAGGGGCACTGGAAAGTCACCGCTACGATCAAAGCGAGCACTACCCGTTTGCGAAGGTGCGCTACAGCATCCGTGACAAGTTGTCGATCGAGCCCGCGGCATTCGCCAGCCTGTGCCGGGAGCTGGACGTGGGCAAGCAGTATCAGGACCACCTGAGTGCCGTGTTCGATGCGCCCGACAAGGCGGCGACTGTCCGCCAGCAGACGATTGCGGCGAACAAGGACAGGATGCGCGTGCAGGCGCATGTCGCGTTGCTACAGTCGAATATTGACCCTGCGGACCATGCCACGGTGTTGGCGCTACTCGACGGAGCCTCGCCCGTGCGGCTCGATGGGGCCTTGGTCGCCTACAGTCGGCTGCACGTTTTTGGCTCGGAACTGAACGACGTACTGATCATTGGCGCTGCGTCGCGCCGAGCCAGGGCGGCCCTGCAGAATCCCTGGCTCGGTCTTCTGCCGTTTTCATCCTTGCTACCCACTCTGGTTGAGGATACCCGGATCATCGTCTACATCCCGGGCGATCCCGTCAGTCCTCTCAAGGCGTATGGCTCGGGCCGCGAGTTTGCCCGGGACCTTGCGATCAAGCTGCGTACGTACAGTTACCAGCGGTTCTTCACCAGCTTTGTCGCACAGGATGAATCGAGCCGTTTCTTTCGCCGGCTCAAGGCCCAGCTCAAGGTCCAGAAGTGGGACCCGGCCCCGGTTTATCCGGGCCCGCCCTATAACCGGGACGCGTTCCGCGAGGGCATGTATGTAGAAGTGTGGAACGAGGAGGTCGACCTGGGCATGGATGAAACCTTCATGGATGGCGAGGTGTTTGGCGCCTGTTATGAGTTTCATCTGGCCCGGGTGAAGTCCAACGCCAGGTTGCTGGCAATACCCACCGCCGAGGTTGATCACGAAGCCTGGATTGCCCGGCTCGAACACTATGCCGAATGTGGGCTGAGCGTCTTGAACGTGGCAGCCTTTTTCGTGCCAGGGTTGGGCGAGGTCATGCTGGCCGTCACCGCCGTGCAATTGACCTACGAGGTTTACCAGGGGAAGCATGGAAAGAGGCAGACGCCGAGGAGGCCTGGAGCCACCTCAGTTCGGTCTTGCAGAACGTGGCGTTCATGGCCGTGTTGGGTGCGGTGGCACACAAGGCACCGCCGATCACGACCTCACGGTTTGTCAATGGCATGACCCGGATCGCCACGCCTTTTGGCGAGCCGCGTTTGTGGAGTCCGGATCTGGCCCCCTACAAGAGCAGTGTTTCCCTGGATGGAATCGAGCCGAACGCTTTGGGGCAGTACAAGATCGGGGGCAGGACCTACATTCGACAAGAGGGCAATGTCTACGAAAAGACCTTCGACCCGGCGCTGCAACAATGGCGGATCAAACACCCCAGCGACCCCCGGGCCTATCAACCTGTCTTGCGGCACAACCAGCACGGCGCCTGGCGCCACACGCTGGAACGGCCACTGGAGTGGGATCGCTCGACACTGTTGCGGCGGATCGGGCCGCAGATGGACGGTTTTTCCGATGCGCAATTGCAGCAGATTGCCGAGGTCAGCGGCGTCAGTGATGACGCGTTGCGCCAGATGCACATCGATCACCAGCCACCGCCGCCGCTGTTGGCCGAGACCATCAGGTGGTTCAGAGGCGATCGACAGGGGAGTGCTCACGAGGCTGATATCGAGCGACTGCAACGCAGTTTCCCGACGCTGTCGCCGGAGGGCGCGCGACAGGTGCTGGACAATGCCAGTGCTGCCGAGCTGGCCCAATTGCGCGACACCGCGAAAATACCCTTGCGCCAGGCCAGCGAGATTTGCGCCCATCTACAGCAAGCCAGCCTGAATCGGGCGCTCTGCGGTTTGCATCTGCAAGACATGGCGTCATTGGCCAGCGACCGTCTTGCGCTGCACTGTCTGGAGCAGTTGCCCGGCTGGGCGGCTGATATACGCGTGGAAATGCGTACCGGTTCGATCAAGGGCCCACTGCTGGACAGCGTCGGCAGCGACAGTGCGACGATTCGCTATTACCTGGTCAAGGGCGACGGTTACTTTCGCGCCTATGACGCGCAGGGCAGGGCTCTCAACAATTTGCCCGTCCATGGCCGCAATCTCTTCGAATCGCTGCTGGAGTACTTGCCCGAAGCGGCACGGGCGAACCTGGATGGCAATCAAGTCCAGGCTTTGCAAAACAAACTGGCGAATTATGCCGGTGCTCATCGCCACGAGATGTCGCTGATCCTCAAGCAGCGCCCGTTGAATGGCGCCGGGCCGTCGCTGCGATTGCCCGATGGCCGCCTCGGATACCTGGCCAGTGGCCGTGGGGTCGGTTTCCCGGATGGCGCGTTGGTCTCCAGGGTGCGAGACCTCTACCCGAACCTTTCCGATGCGCAAGCCAGTCAGTTCGTCAGAGGCCGCCTGAGCGCGGGAGACACCGATCGGCAAGTGTTCAATCTGTTGAACAACCGTCAACGGGAGTTCGAGGCATTGGACCGCGCGTTGAACAACTGGGTCGACGCTGGCGTGCAGGCCCCAGCGGGTGGGCCGTCGCGCCGGGTCATCGCCGATCGGTTGATCCAGTGCTGGCGCAACGGTCTTGATCGAGGATTGGAGCCTGCTTTTGAGCTGAATTTAAGCGGGGCTGACGCGTTGCCCGAGTGGGATGCCGACTTCACTCATGTGCGTAGCGTACGACTGACCAGTGATCAGCTCATCGGTGATTCGGGCACGGCGCTGCTGCGCAGGTTTGCGAAGATCAAAAAACTGGAGATTTCCGTGCGAGGGCAGGATATGGCTGCCTTGGCCGAGAAACTGCCGGGATTGACCGCTATTACCGAGCTGGCGCTTGAAAGCCCGTTGCCGACCTTTGCGCCGCCATTGGTGCGGGCGCTGGAAGGGATGACTCAGCTTGAGCAGTTGGCGCTCACGGGCAATATGGGCGCCATGGACTTCAGCACGCTGACCAATCTGCGGTCCCTGAGGTTGGCGGGGGATCTGACCGAATGGCCGAACGGGGTGTTCGGCTTGAGCAGGCTGGAAACCCTCGATTTACGACGGATGCCGATCAGGTCGCTGCCTGACGAGCTGTTCAGTGGCAATGAGTCGCTATGGCGACGCATGCAGCTCAATTGGGCTGCGCTGGAACCGCAGGCCTTCAAGAAAGCCTATGGTTATGTGCACGACAACCCGGCCCATTTACTCAACGAGCCGCAAATGGTTGCCAGGTACTGCAGGGGGCGATTGTCAGAACTGGCACCCAATGATGACACCTTTGCATCGGACGCAATGGCGCAATTCAGTAAAGACGGGCTGTCCGGACGGGCATTACTGGATCAGGTCGAGGCACTGCATCAGCAGCAGCTGGCATTGAGTCAGTCGTTGGACGCCTGGAAGGACAGGGTTGTTCGGGTTGACGGCAGGCAGATGGAGTTACACCACCGCGCGCTGATCGCTGAAAAGATCCGCGAATGCTTTCTCAAGGGGCTGCGTGCCCGGTATGCACCCGCCCAGCCTGTGGCAGGCCCGTCGTGGGGGCAAGGTGACGCGCTGTTTGAAGGGTTGGACCTGACGGGATTTGGACCGTTGGGCGATTTACCCGAGCTTGGCGATACGGTCTTTGCTCATGTGCGCAGCCTGAAGCTCAGTAACAGCGCGCTATCGACCGAGCACGTCAGTGATTTTCTGAGTGGATTTCCCCAGCTGCGCGCACTCGACCTCAGCGCCAACCGGCTGACCGGGCTGCCCCAGGCACTTGACGGGCTCGGGCAACTGCGCGAGTTGAACCTCTCATACAATCAGCTGACGATCACGGCGTCGGCGCAAGCGCGGTTGAACCGTATGACCGCCTTGGAAACCCTGAACCTGGCCTACAACCGGGTCGGCGCCTTGCAGGTCGGTTCGATGACGGGCCTGCAAAGCCTGGACCTGAGCCATAGCAATATCCGCAACTGGCCCGAGGGTGTGCTGGCGTTGCCCAACCTGCGCCGTCTGGCCCTGAATCACAGCGGCATCACGGACATCCCCGCGGCGGCCCTGGCCGGGCATGACCAGCTGTTGGCGGCGACTTCGCTGCAAGGTTGCCGGCTGAGCCCGCAAGCGTTGACGTCGGTACGGACATACGCTGACCGCACGGCGTCGCGCAACCCGCTGGGTATCGAACGATTGCACCTGTCTGCCGGACGAACCGGAGGCGATCCGGAGTTCTATCCGGTTGAAGTATCGGAGCGCCCGGACCTGATACTGCCGTTGCACCTGGAACCGGGCGAAGGTGACGTGCCCCGGACAGCGGCCGCCAGGCTGCAACGTCTTGATCCTCAACTCGGCGCCGCTCAAGCCGTTGAACGGATTGATGCCTGGCTCACCCGGGGCATGAGCGCTCTGGAAATTGAAGCCCGGCTGGTCCAGTGGCAGCAACAGCGGACGCAATTGATCAAGCAGTTGAATGACTGGATCGATGTCCCGGCCTTTCGCAGCCATCAGGGCTGGGTAGGTGCGTTGGACCGCCGCCGGGCGGCTAACCAGCTCCTGGAGTGCTGGCGGGCGACCTTGCGCGAGGCGCCTGCGGCCGAGGGCGCAGCGACTGATGCCGTGCTGGACTTTGCCGGCCTGGTCATCGGTGATTTGCCGGCCTTGCCGGTTTCGTTCGAGCATGTTGGTGCATTGGACCTGAGCGGTGTCGGGCTCACGGAAAACTCGGATGGGTTCCTGCGTGCATTTCCCAAGTTGCGCAGCCTGACGCTCAATCACAACCGCCTGGGCGCGTTGCCCGACGCAGTGGGGCAATGTGAACACCTCACCCGCTTGAGCGCCAGCTATAACGATCTTGGCGCCAGTGATGAGTGGCAGCGCCAAGTGCGTTCCCTGAGGCATTTGCAATCGCTGGACTTGAGCGTGAACAGGCTGGTCAGTCTCGATGTCACCGGTCTTGAGCAGCTGCAAACGCTGGATGTGAGCGGTAACCATCTTTGGGATTGGCCGCAAGGTGTGCTGCAAGCGCCAGCGCTGGCAACCCTCGACCTGAGTGGCAACCGAATACAGATCATTCCTCCCGATGCGTTTCTGCCAGGGCACGCAGCCTTGATGGCTGGCACCAACTTGTCCGATAACATTTACCTGGAACAGGTGGAACTCATACGATTGCAGGAGTACCTGCAGGAAACTGGCCGAGGCCTGGGCTTTACCTCGCAACAGATTGAACGCCATCTGGAGGGCTTCGGGCCTGAATCTTCCGAGGGTTCCGAGGCCTCCGACGAGGAGGATCATCCCGACCATGAATCGCCGCAGGCACAGAAAGCCCGATGGTTTTCCGGCGTGGCGGGCGACTCGGAAAAACACCAGGTATGGAGCGACTTGATGGAGCAGGACACTACCCACGACTTTTCATACATCCTCTCGCAACTTCAGCACACCCAGGACTTCGCCGCCGATCGCCTGGACCTCACGCAGCGCGTGTGGCGTGTCCTGGAAGCCGCCCATGGCGATGAAGCGCTGGGCAGGCGCTTGCTGGACCTGTCGAGGGCATTGAGGAATCGCGTGACCTGTGGCGATGGTCGGATCCTGTTGTTCAACGAGCTGGAAGTCGAGGTCCATGAGTTCAATGCCTTGAAGTCCATTGCCCCGGAACACAAGGGCCGCGAGCTGCTGAAACTGTCCAGGGAGCTGTTCCGCCTGGCGCAGGTCGAAGAGATCGCCAGTACGCGTATCCAGCTCAGACCCAATATCGATCCTGCCGAGATTCGCCTGGCCTATCGAGTCGGCCTGGCCCGGCGTCTTGGATTGCCCAACCAGCCCAAAGGCATGTTGTATGAGAACCTGGCGCAGGTGACGACAGGTGATCTGGACCAGGCGTACGTATCGATCCTTGCCAGGGAACGGACCCCGGTGTTCATCGAGCAACTGACGGCGCGCAAATACTGGCGCGATTACCTGGAGGAGAAATACCCGGGGGAATTTACCCGGGTGCAGCAGGGCTTCCAGGCCAAGGCCAGTGAGCTGGAGGATAAATACCCGCAGCTCAATTCGGCCTACCTGCAGGAGATGGAGGCGCTGGATACGGCCAATAAAGCCGAGCGCCTGCAACTGCTGACCACACTCAGCGAACGTGAGGTAGCCGAGTTGGGCGCTCAGGCCTGATCGTCAGCGCAAAAAACTCTGGAGTCGGCGCAGGTCCGCCTCCAGAGCCCAAGGCTGCAAATCAATCAGTTGTCATAACCAAGGTTCGGCGCCAGCCAGCGCTCGGTCACGCTCAACTCCTGGCCTTTGCGCGAGGTGTAGCTCTGCACCTGATCCTTGTCGATCTTGCCCACGGCGAAATACTGCGCCTGTGGGTGAGCGAAGTACCAACCACTGACGGCAGCCGCTGGGAACATCGCGTAGTGCTCGGTGAGGAACACGCCGCTGCGGCCGGCCTTCATTTCGCTCGCCTCTGGGTCGAGCAACGCGAACAGCGTGCTTTTCTCGGTGTGATCCGGGCAGGCCGGATAGCCTGGAGCAGGGCGGATGCCGCTGTATTGCTCCTTGATCAACGCCTCGTTGTCGAGCGTCTCGTCCTTGGCGTAGCCCCAGTGTTCCTTACGCACCTGCTGGTGCAGCCACTCGGCGCAGGCCTCGGCGAGGCGGTCGGCCAGGGCCTTGACCATGATCGAGTTGTAGTCGTCGCCAGCGTCCTGGTATGCCTTGGCCACTTCTTCAGCGCCGATCCCGGCGGTGGTGATGAAGCCACCCACGTAGTCGGTGACTTCGCTGTCCTTGGGCGCGACGAAGTCGGCGAGGGAGAAGTTCGGCTTGCCGTCGGTCTTGATGATCTGCTGGCGCAGGTGATGCAGCTTGGCCAATGGCTTGCCGTCATCGCCGTAGACTTCGATGTCATCGTCGCGCACCTGGTTGGCCGGCCAGAAGCCGAACACCGCGCGGGCGCTGATGAGTTTTTCGTCGATCAACTTGGCGAGCATTTCCTGGGCGTCGGCGTACAGCGCGGTGGCGGCTTCACCGACCACTTCGTCTTCGAGGATGCGCGGGAATTTCCCGGCCAGGTCCCAGGAGATGAAAAACGGCGTCCAGTCGATGTATTCGGCGAGCACTTTCAGGTCGATATTATCGAGCACTTTGGCGCCGGTGAACGTCGGCTTGACAGGCTCGTAGGTGCTCCAGTCGAACTGCGGTTTTTTCGCAATGGCGGCGGCGTAGCTCAGGCGTTCGGTGCGGGCGCTGCGGTTGGCGGTGCGCTCGCGGACTTCGATGTATTCCTCGCGGGTTTTCTCGACGAAACCGGCCTTGAGTTCCTTGGATAGCAACTGGGTCGCCACGCCGACAGCACGGGAGGCGTCAGTGACATACACCACCGCGTCGTTGCTGTACTTGGGCTCGATCTTCACCGCCGTGTGCGCCTTGGAGGTGGTGGCGCCACCGATCATCAACGGCAGGTGGAAGTCCTGGCGCTGCATCTCGCGAGCCACGTGGACCATCTCGTCCAGCGAAGGGGTGATCAGGCCGGACAGGCCGATGATGTCGCACTTCTGTTCCTTGGCCACCTGCAGGATCTTCTCCGCTGGCACCATCACGCCGAGGTCGACGATGTCGTAGCCGTTGCAACCGAGCACCACGCCGACGATGTTCTTGCCGATGTCGTGCACGTCGCCCTTGACCGTGGCCATGAGGATCTTGCCCTTGGCTTCCGGCTTGTCGCCTTTTTCCGCCTCGATGAACGGGATCAGGTGGGCCACGGCCTGTTTCATCACCCGGGCGGATTTCACCACCTGCGGCAGGAACATCTTGCCGGCGCCGAACAGGTCGCCAACGATGTTCATGCCGGACATCAGCGGGCCTTCGATCACTTCGATCGGGCGGGCGAACGACTGGCGCGACTCTTCGGTGTCTTCGACGATGTGCGTGGTAATGCCTTTGACCAAGGCATGCTCCAGGCGCTTGTTGACGTCCCAGTTGCGCCACTCTTCGGTCTCGGCTTCCTTGACGCTGCCGTCGCCCTTGTATTTGTCGGCGATGGCGAGGAGGGCATCGGTGCCTTCCGGGGTGCGGTTGAGGATCACGTCTTCGACGGCGTCGCGCAGTTCCACCGGGATCTGGTCGTAGATCTCCAGTTGCCCGGCGTTGACGATACCCATGGTCAGGCCGGCGCGGATCGCGTACAGCAGGAACACCGAGTGGATCGCCTCGCGCACCGGGTTGTTGCCGCGGAACGAGAACGACACGTTGGACACGCCGCCCGACGTCAGGGCATAGGGCAGCTCGTCGCGGATGTAGGCACAGGCGTTGATGAAGTCCACGGCGTAGTTGTTGTGTTCTTCGATGCCGGTGGCCACGGCAAAGATGTTCGGGTCGAAGATGATGTCTTCCGGTGGGAAGCCGACATCGTTGACCAGAATGTCGTAGGAGCGTTTGCAGATCTCTTTCTTGCGTGCTTCGGTGTCGGCCTGGCCGGCTTCGTCGAAAGCCATCACCACCACGGCGGCGCCGTAACGCTTGCACAGCTTGGCGTGATGGATGAACTGCTCGACGCCTTCCTTCATGCTGATCGAGTTGACGATGCCCTTGCCCTGGATGCACTTGAGGCCGGCTTCGATCACTTCCCACTTCGAAGAGTCGATCATGATCGGTACGCGGGAGATGTCCGGTTCACCGGCAATCAGATTGAGGAAGGTCACCATGGCCTTCTTCGAATCGAGCATCCCCTCGTCCATGTTGATGTCGATGATCTGGGCGCCGGCCTCGACCTGCTGCAGGGCGACTTCCAGGGCTTCGGTGTAGTTGTCCTCACGGATCAGCCGGGCAAACTTGGCGGAGCCGGTGATGTTGGTGCGCTCGCCGACGTTGACGAACAGCGAGTTGCGATCGATGGTGAACGGCTCCAGGCCCGACAGGCGACAAGCCTTGGGGATTTCCGGAATCTGCCGCGGCGCATAACCGGCCACGGCCTTGGCGATGGCTTCGATGTGGCCCGGCGTGGTGCCGCAGCAGCCGCCGACGATGTTGAGGAAGCCACTTTGGGCGAACTCTTCGATGACCTTGGCGGTTTGCGCCGGCAGTTCGTCGTACTCGCCGAACTCGTTGGGCAGGCCGGCGTTCGGGTGCGCGGAAACGTGGGTGTTGGCCTTGTTCGACAGCTCTTCCAGGTACGGGCGCAACTCGCTGGCACCCAGTGCGCAGTTCAGGCCTACCGAAATCGGCTTGGCGTGGGCCACGGAGTTCCAGAAGGCTTCGGTGGTCTGGCCGGACAGCGTACGGCCGGAGGCATCGGTGATGGTGCCGGAAATCATGATCGGCAGCTCGATGCCCAGTTCTTCGAACACGCCCTGTACGGCGAAGATCGCGGCCTTGGCGTTGAGGGTGTCGAAGATGGTTTCGATCAGGATCAGGTCGGCGCCGCCTTCGATCAGGCCCTTGGTGGCTTCGGTGTAGTTTTCCACCAGTTCATCGAAGGTCACGTTGCGATAGCCGGGGTTGTTCACGTCCGGCGACAGCGAGCAGGTGCGGCTGGTAGGACCGAGCACGCCGGCGACGAAACGCGGCTTGTCCGGGTTCTCTAGGGTTTTCGCATCGGCGATCTTGCGCGCCAGGCGAGCGCCTTCTACGTTCAATTCGTAGGCCAGTTCTTCCATGCCGTAATCGGCCATGGAAATCCGGGTGGCGTTGAAGGTGTTGGTTTCCAGAATGTCGGCACCGGCATCCAGGTAGGCTTTCTCGATGCCACCAATCACGTCCGGGCGGGTGAGCACCAACAGGTCGTTGTTGCCTTTGACATCGCTCGGCCAGTCGGCGAAGCGTTTGCCACGATAATCCTGCTCTTCGAGCTTGTAGCTCTGGATCATCGTGCCCATGCCGCCATCGAGAATCAGGATGCGCTCTTTGAGGGCGTGCTTGAGGGCTTGGAGGCGAACGCTGCGATCGGACATTGGGACTACTCGGAAAGACCATGACGAAGGGCCGGGATAATAGCAAACCTGTGCGCTTTTAGAGCATGTCCGGGTTTTCCATGAATATCGCTCATGTTGGTGTGGCGGCCAGCCCGGTAGAATCGCGGCGTTTTCTAAAGGATCGGGACCAGGGACATGTCGTATCGCGTCGTCATCAGCAGTGTATTGCTGCTATTAAGCTGGGGCGCGGTTGCGCAAGACCCGGCGCTATCCGCCGGCATTTCCTACAGTCGCGACATCCAGCCGATCTTCACTGAAAAGTGCGTGGCCTGCCACGCCTGTAACGACGCCGCCTGTCAGCTCAACCTGGGCAGCGGGGAGGGCGCGGCCCGTGGCGCGACGAAAGTCCCGGTGTATGACGGTGATCGCAGCCACGCGGTCGCGCCGAGCCGGCTGTTCTTTGACGCATTCGGCAAGCGCGCCTGGCAACAGAAAGGCTTCTATTCGGTGCTCGACGCCCAGGGCAGCCAGGCCGCATTGATGGCGCGCATGCTGGAACTGGGGCACAGCAATGCGTTGCAACCCAATGCCAAATTGCCTGCGGACATCGTCCTGGGTCTCAATCGCGAGAACATGTGCGCCTTGCCGGGCGAGTTCGACGGATATGCCAGCGCTCACCCCAAGGAAGGCATGCCCCTGGCGGTCACCGGCCTGACTGATCAGCAATACCAGACGCTGCAACGCTGGCTGGCTTCCGGTGCGCCGATCGATGAACAGGCCCTGGTGCCGAGCGCGAAAGAAGCGTTGCAGGTGGTGCAGTGGGAAAACCTGCTCAATGCACCGGGCGCGCGGCAGAGCCTGGTAGGGCGTTGGTTGTTCGAGCACTGGTTTCTCGCGCACATCTATTTCAAGGATGGCGAGCCGGGGCATTTCTTCCAGTGGGTGCGTTCGCGCACGCCCACCGGCCAGCCCATCGACCTGATCAATACCCGTCGGCCGAACGACGACCCCGGCACCCAGGTGTATTACCGCTTGTGGCCGGTGCAGGGCGTGATCGTGCACAAGACGCACATCACCTATCCGCTGAGTGCGGCGAAGCTGGCACGGGTCAAAAGCCTCTTCTATAACGGCAACTGGCAGGTCAATGCCTTGCCGGGTTACGGCCCGGAACGCCGGGCCAACCCCTTTTCCACCTTCGAAGCGATCCCGGCCCAGGCGCGTTATCAGTTCATGCTCGATAACGCCGAGTATTTCGTCCGCACCTTCATTCGCGGCCCGGTCTGCCGGGGGCAGATCGCCACGGACGTGATCCGCGACAACTTCTGGGCGCTGTTCCAGGCGCCGGAACACGACCTCTACATCACCGACCCGAACTATCGCGGCCAGGCCACGCCGTTGCTGGCGATGCCAGGGCAGAACGACGACGTTGGCAGCGTCCTCACCCTGTGGCACGACTACCGCGACAAACGCAACGAATACGAAGCCCTGCGCCGGGACAGCTATGCCGATCTGCCGCCGCCAAGCTGGTCGAGCCTGTGGGCCGGCAACGATAACGCGCTGCTGAGCATTTTCCGCCACTTCGACAGCGCCGCGGTGACCAAGGGCCTGATCGGCGACGTGCCACAGACGATGTGGCTGTTCGATTTCCCGCTGCTGGAGCGCACCTATTATCAGTTGGCGGTGAATTTCGACGTGTTCGGCAACGTGTCCCACCAGGCCCAGACGCGCCTGTATTTCGACCTGATCCGCAATGGCGCCGAGCAGAATTTCCTGCGCCTGATGCCGGCTGACTCGCGGGAGGGGTACCTCGACGACTGGTACCAGAACAGCGGGAGATTCAAGATGTGGCTGGACTATGAATCCATCGACGACGACACGCCGACCGCGCTGAAACTCAATGAACAAGACCCCAAGCGCGACTTTGCCATGCAGTTGCTGGCACGCTACGGCGAGCTGGATGCCAGGCCTGATCCGATCAACCGCTGCGAAGGCGCCTATTGCTCGCGGCCCAACATCGATCCAGCGCTGCAGGCCGCCGAGCAGGCCTTGAGCCGCCTGGTCTCACGGCCGGCGGCCGGGCTCAGGGTCATCGATCTACTGCCGGAAGCGACCATGCTGCGGGTCGAAACCGCGAGCGGTCAGCGTGTGGTCTACAGCCTGCTGCGCAACCGCGCGCACAGTAATGTGGCGTTCCTGATCGGTGAGTCGCTACGGTACCAGCCGGGGCTCGACACGCTGACCATTTTCCCCGGGGTTCTGAGCAGTTACCCGAACTTCATGTTCAATATCCCCGCCGATCAAGTGCCACAATTTGTCGATGAGATGGAGAATGCCAAGGATGCCAATCGTTTGGAGAAAATCGTCGAGCGCTGGGGGATCCGTCGCAGCCACCCGCAGTTCTGGCAGTATTTCCATGATTTGAGTCGCTATATCCACGAAACCGAACCGGTGGAAGAGGGCGTGCTGGACATGAATCGCTACGAGAACCTCTAGAACCCCTTGTGGGAGCGGGCTTGCTCGCGAAGGCGGTGGAGCGGTCACCATTGATGTTGTCTGACATGACGCCTTCGCGAGCAAGCCCGCTCCCACAGGGGTAAGCTCCGCATCTTTTCCCGACAAAAATACTAGGACTTTGTCCGCGGCGATGATTGGCGTAAACTGCGTCCAAGCCTGCGAGGAGTTTCCATGACCGCTATTACCATCACCGACGCCGCCCACGATTACCTGGCTGATCTGCTCTCCAAGCAGAACACCCCGGGCATTTGCATTCGCGTCTTCATCACCCAGCCTGGCACCCAGTACGCCGAAACCTGCATTGCCTACTGCAAGCCGGGCGAAGAAAAACCCGAAGACACCGCGCTGGGGCTGAAAAGCTTCACCGCCTACATCGACCATTTCAGCGAAGCTTTCCTGGACGATGCAGTAGTCGACTACGCCACCGACCGCATGGGCGGCCAGCTGACCATCAAGGCGCCGAACGCCAAAGTGCCGATGGTCAACGCCGACAGCCCGGTCAACGAGCGCATCAACTACTACCTGCAAACCGAGATCAACCCTGGGTTGGCCAGCCACGGCGGCCAGGTCAGCCTGATCGACGTGGTCGAAGACGGCATCGCCGTGCTGCAATTCGGTGGCGGTTGCCAGGGCTGCGGCCAGGCCGACGTGACCTTGAAGGAAGGCATCGAGCGCACCTTGCTCGAGCGTATTCCCGAGCTCAAGGGTGTGCGTGACGTGACCGACCACACGCAGAAAGAAAACGCCTACTACTAAGGTGTTCGCTGCGGCATAAAAAAACGGCGCCCCGTGAGCGCCGTTTTTTTATGGGTGAAATCCACTGGCCCTATCGCGGTCAACACCAGATCTGTAGGAGCTGGCTTGCCAGCGAAGAGGCCCTATGGCCGATACAAATGCGCATGTCCAGCACGATACAGCGACGACTCACTGAAATGCTCACTGCCCAACACCCGACCCACGAGAATCAACGCCGTACGCCGAAACCCCTTGGCTTCAACCTTCCCGTTAATATCTTCAAGCGTCCCCACCACCCAATCCTGATCCGGCCAGGTCGCCCGGTGAATCACCGCAATCGGGCAGTCGGCGCCGTAAAACGGCAGCAGCTCCTCGACGATTTTTGCCAGGTGATTGACCCCCAGATGAATCGCCATGGTCGCCCCGTGCTGCGCCAAGCTGGCCAGTTCTTCTCCGGCGGGCATCACGGTCTTGTCGGCATAGCGTGTCAGGATCACGCTCTGTGACACGTCCGGCAAGGTCAGTTCTGCGCCCAGAAGCGCCGCGCAGGCTGCCGTTGCGGTGACACCGGGAATGATTTCGAAAGGAATATCCCGTTCACGCAAATGGCGAATCTGCTCGCCGATGGCACCATACAGGCTCGGATCACCGGAATGCACGCGAGCCACGTCCTGACCCTTGGCATGGGCCGCGCTGATCAGTTCGATGATCTGCTCCAGGTGCAATTCGGCGCTGTTGACCACCTGTTCGGCGCGGTGTCCTTCCAACACTGCGGCGGGCACCAGCGAGCCGGCGTAGATGATCACCGGGCAACTGCGGATCAGCCGCTGGCCCTTGACGGTGATCAGTTCGGGGTCGCCGGGACCTGCGCCAATGAAGTAGACGGTCATCGTCGGTTCCTGTGAAAAAAGGGGGTGGGCAAGGCTTCAGATGAAGATTGCTCATGATCGAATGCGTGGATTATCGGGGATTTTACGCGGCGCCGGCCAATGCCAGGGTGGCCTGGGCATATTTTTGTCGCGGGATCAGCAATTTGGCCGGGGCGTTGGCCAGTTGTTCGGCCAGCGCCAGGGCGGCGCTTTCTGCCACGCCATAGCACCCGGTCCGTTCAAAGGCGATGTCCGAATGGTGACTGAGTCGGGGGTGATAGCCCGCCAGTTGTTCACTGCTGAAATACATCATCTGCAGCCCAAGCTGCTCGGCCAGTTCGCTCAGGGCCGGTTCGCCGCGCTTCTGGTCGATGCTGGCCAGGGCCTTGATCTGATGCAGTTCGATCTGGTGCGCCTGCAATGCCTGGTCGAGCAATGCCCGCAGCGTGCTGACGGGGCAGCCACGCTGGCAGCCCAGGCCGACCACCAGGGTCGGCGCTGTGCCAAGTTCAGTCATGCTTGGTATTGACCGTCGCTTTTGCGGCGGAACAACCACGCACTGATCAGGCCCAGGGCCAGCCAGAACGCCACGTTGGTCAACTGCGAAGCGATCTTGAACTGAGCTTCCAGGGCCTCTGGGGCGAGCATCGAATGCACTTCCGGTTGCGGTGCGCCAATCACGTGCGGAACGGCGAGGATCGCCACGCCGAGGATCTTCATCAGCCAGTTTCGGCTGAATACGATCAGCGCGATGCCGACAGCCGTGGAGGCGGCCGTGCCGATCCACCAGATCTGCCGTTGCGCCAGATCCGCCGCCGCGGTGCCCGGCAACTCGGGCGGCAGGCCGAGCGTCGGCGCCAACACGAAGGTAACGTAACCGGCCAGGCCCCAGAGCAGGCCTTGGGAGGTCTTGGTCGGCGCGCGCAGGGTATAGAGGCCGGCGAGCATCAGGGCGAAACCGACTGCCACCACCAGGTTACCGCCGGTGGTCGACAGCACGCGCTGCCAGCCGTCCTCCGGCTCCCAGGCTTCGGTGTCGTGGCTGTGGGCAGCGACGCCCGCGGCGTGTTCGTGGACTTCAACGGCGGCAGGTTCCGATTTCTCGTAGGTTTCGGCCTGCAAGATCAGCGGAGAAACCCAGAAACTCTGCAGCAGGGTCAGCAGCAGGGCAGCCAGCAGCCCGCTGAAACCTGCGGTTTGCGCAATACGCTTGATCATGTCGGCAGGTCTCAATGGCACGGGAACGCAGCGCTGTGGCGGGTATCGTGAGCGGCGTTGTGCACCGCTTCGATGTGCGAGAAACCGGCGAAATACACCAGGCACGCGCCAAGGATCGACGCGCAAACGGCGGCGGTCAGGCGTTGAGTCAGGGTAGTGGTGCTGCTGGCGGTGGTGCTGTGGCCGGTGCTGCTGATGATCGACATGGCGCTTCCCTCTGTTCTGTCAGCGGGGAATAAGAGCGCAGGCAGGACGGCGCACGACCGAGCGCGCAGAAGTCCGAACAGCGCCCGCCCACCGCGGGTTTGTTGAGTCAGTGATCGTGTTGGTCACTTTGTGTTGCGGGCCGGTCTCCGGGCTCACGAGGGGCGCAGGCGTTAGCCTTGACCTGCAAGCGTCACCTTCCCATGCCACGTTGGCACAGTGGATCTGACGCTTCGCTCGCTTACCGTTGCGGGGGCAGCACCGGACTGACATGGGCTTGAGTAAAGCACATGATTCACCGGTTTCCCGTTTCACCCTGTGAAGGGCACCCGTAACAAGGTGCGTAGGAGAGCATGGGCGAGGGGCGGGCGTCAATTGGCAAGGGTTCTCAACTCGGGACCGAGTCGACCCCATCGCGAGCAAGCTCTCTCCCACAGGCGATCGCATTCCCATGTGGGAGCGGGCTTGCTCGCGAAGGGGGCGCCGCCAATCTCATGTGAACATTGACCCGCCCCAATACCATGCGTAGCCTTGCGCATTCGAGGTTCTTCGGCATTTGTCGAAGCTAAGAAGGGAACGCGGTCAATGCCGCGGCTGCCCCCGCAACTGTGAACGGTGATGTTCGCTGCCACGCCACTGCACGCTCAAGTCCGAGCCCGCGGGAAGGCGCAGCGAATGCCAGGCTTGAAGGCCAGCACACCGTCAGCCAGGAGACCTGCCTCGATACAGATTCTCACTACAACCGGGCGGGGTGATCCGGTGGCGAACGCTTCTGGCGCGCTTGTGCGTGGCCGGTCCTCGTCCCGTATGCCCGCCACCTTGCCAAAGGGCATCCGATGAAAACACTGGCCAAACTCCCCGTCACCATCGTCACCGGTTTCCTCGGCTCGGGCAAGACCACCTTGCTGCGGCACATGCTCGACAACGCCCAGGGCCGCCGCATCGCGGTGATCGTCAACGAGTTCGGCGAACTGGGCATCGACGGCGAAATCCTCAAGCAGTGCTCCATCGGTTGCACTGAAGAAGAAGCCAACGGCCGGGTCTATGAGCTGGCCAACGGCTGCCTGTGCTGCACCGTGCAGGAAGAGTTCTTCCCGGTAATGCGCGAACTGGTGGCCCGTCGCGGCGATCTCGACCACATCCTGATCGAAACCTCGGGCCTGGCCCTGCCAAAACCGCTGGTGCAAGCCTTCCAGTGGCCGGAAATTCGCAGTGCCTGCACCGTCGATGCGGTGATCACCGTGGTCGACAGCCCGGCCGTGGCGGCGGGCACCTTCGCCGCCTTCCCGGACCAGGTCGACGCCCAGCGCAAACTCGACCCGAACCTGGACCACGAATCGCCGCTGCACGAACTGTTCGCCGACCAACTGTCCAGCGCTGACCTGGTGATCCTCAACAAGGCCGACCTGATCAGCCCGGAAGACCTGGCTCGCGTGCGCCTGGAAGTCGCCGAGGAATTGCCGCCGGCGGTGAAAGTTATCGAAGCCAGCAGCGGTCGCTTGCCGCTGGACGTGCTGATCGGCCTTGGCGCCGGCTCCGAAGAGCACATCGACAGCCGTCACAGCCACCATGATCATCACCACGATGGCGATGATCATGACGACCACGATCACGACGCCTTCGATTCCATCTCCATCGAACTGCCGCAAGCCGACGAAAGCCTGCTGATGGATGCGTTGACCCAACTGGTGGTCGAGCACAGCATCCTGCGCGTCAAGGGTTTCGCGGCGATCCCGAACAAGCCTATGCGCCTGCTGATCCAGGGCGTGGGCACCCGGTTCGACAAGCATTTCGACCGCCAGTGGGGCGCTGTAGAGGCACGTACCACGCGCCTGGTATTGATCGGCCAGGCACTGGACGCCACCTTGCTCGAAGCGCAATTGCGCGCCGCGCTCAGCGTGTAACCCATGCACCTGCTCAGGACCCAGCCCGGCGGATTCGTGTCGGATGACAACATTGCCGACCTTGGACAAACCCCCGCCGAGCTGGTGATCCTGTGCAGCGGCGACTCCAGCCTGGCGCTGCTCGCCGAAGCGGCTCAGCAGTTGCCCGACGACTACCCGAGCGTGCGCCTGGCCAATCCGATGCAGGTGCAGAATCATGCGTCGGTCGACCTGTATGTCGACCAAGTGTTGCGCCACGCCAAAGTCATTCTGATTTCGCTGCACGGCGGCATTGCCTATTGGCGTTATGGCGTCGAGCGGCTGGTGGAGCTGTCGCAGCGCGGCGTGCAGCTGATTCTGGTACCAGGGGATGACCGCCCGGACCCGGAGCTCAGCGACCTCAGCACCGTAGGTTCTGAGGATCGTGACCGGCTTTGGCAATTTCTGCGCCAGGGCGGCATGGGCAATGCCCTCGACTTTTTCCGCTGTCTGGCCAATCGCTGGCTGGATCGCGGCTACGCCTGGGCCGAACCGCAAACCCTGCCGCGAACGGCGATTTACCACCCGCGAAAAAGCCCCGCGCAACCGAGCGATTGGCAAGCCGACTGGCAGGCCGGTCAACCGGTGGCGGCGGTGCTGTTCTACCGCTCGCATTTGCAGGCGGCGAACACCGCGTTCATCGATGTTTTCTGCCAGCGCCTGCAGGCGGCGGGGTTGAACCCGTTGCCGATTGCGCTGGCCAGTTTGAAAGAGCCTGGCTGCCTTTGCGTGGTCGAGGACTGGCTGGATGAAACTTCAGCCTCAGTGATCTTGAACACTACCGGTTTCGCCCAATCGAGCCCTGAAGCACCGCACTTGCGACCGTTTCGCCGCAATATCCCGGTGATCCAGGCCATTTGTGCCCAGGACAACGAGCCGGGCTGGCGCGCCAGCGAACAGGGCCTCGGCCCGCGAGACCTGGCGATGCACATTGCGTTGCCCGAACTGGACGGGCGCATCATCAGCCGGCCGATCAGCTTCAAGGACCTGGCCTGGCGCAGCGAGCGCAGTCAGTCCGACGTGGTCTGCTACCGCGCGCAGCCGGAACGCATGGACTTTGTCGCGCAACTGGCGCGGCGCTGGATCGAGTTGGCGCGGGTACCCAACGGGCAAAAACGCATTGCGCTGATCCTGGCCAATTACCCGACCCGCGATGGTCGTATCGGCAATGGCGTTGGCCTCGATACCCCGGCCGCAGCGCTGAACATCTTGCGTGCGCTTCACAGGGAAGGGTATCCGCTACCGGCGCAGTTGCCAGGCAGCGGCACCGCGTTGATCCAGCAATTGCTCGGCGGTGTCAGCAACGACCTCGATACCCTCGACCAGCGTCCGTGCCAGCAAAGCCTGGCGATGGACGACTATTGGCGCATGTTCAATGCCTTGCCCGAAGCCAACCGCCAGGCCGTGCTGGACCGCTGGGGTGCGCCGGACAGCGATCCGATGTGCCGTGGCGGGCGAATGATGATCGCCGGGTTGCGTTTTGGCCTGACATTCGTCGGCATCCAGCCCGCGCGGGGTTATCAGGTCGACCCGAGTGCGGTGTACCACGACCCGGACCTGGTGCCGCCCCACGGCTACCTGGCGTTCTATTTCTGGTTGCGCAACACCTACGGCGCCCACGGCGTGATCCACGTCGGCAAGCACGGCAACCTGGAATGGTTGCCGGGCAAGGGCGTCGGGCTGTCGGAACACTGCTGGCCGGATGCACTGCTCGGGCCGCTGCCGAACATCTATCCGTTCATCGTCAACGATCCGGGCGAGGGCGCCCAGGCCAAGCGCCGCACGCAAGCGGTGATCATCGATCACTTGATGCCACCGCTGACCCGCGCCGAAACCTACGGTCCGCTGCGCAACCTCGAACTGTTGGCCGACGAGTATTACGAGGCGCAATTGCTCGACCCGCGCCGTGCCCGGGAATTGCAGCGCGATATCCTGCAACTGGTGCGCGACACGCACATCGATCGCGAATTGCAGCTGGACGAAAAACTCGACAGCGATGCCGATGCGGCGATCTGGCTGCCACGCCTGGACACCTACCTGTGCGACTTGAAAGAGTCGCAGATCCGCGATGGTTTGCACGTGTTTGGCGAATCCCCGGTGGGACGGCTGCGCATCGATACCTTGCTCGCGCTGCTGCGCATTCCACGGGGCGATGGTCGTGGTGCGCAGTCGAGCCTGCTGCGGGCGTTGGCCAAGGCGTTCGAATTGGGCTTCGATCCGCTGGATTGTGCGCTGGCCGACCCATGGAGCGGACCGCGCCCGAACGCATTATTATCGCTAAGCGAGGAACCCTGGCGCACCACCGGCGACACCCGCGAACGTCTCGAACTTTTCGCCACACAGCTGATCTCCTGTGGGAGCGGGCTTGCTCGCGAAAGCAGCGTGTCAGCCACATCAATTTCATCTGACACACCGCTTTCGCGAGCAAGCCCGCTCCCACAGGAGGCGAGTTGGTCTGACGTGAACGCCATCCTCGACCATCTGCGCGAAGTCGTCGCCCCCCGACTGGACGCCTGCGGCCCCGCAGAAATGCGCGGCCTGCTCGACGCCCTCAGTGGCCGTTTCATCCCTGCCGGCCCAAGCGGCGCACCCAGTCGCGGTCGCCTCGACGTGCTGCCGACCGGGCGCAACTTCTATTCGGTGGACGTGCGCAACCTGCCAACCACCACCGCGTGGCGCATCGGTTTCCAGTCGGCCAACCTGATTCTTGAACGCCATCTGCAAGACCATGGCGATCATTTGCGTCAACTCGGCCTGTCGGTCTGGGGCACCGCGACCATGCGCACCGGCGGCGACGACATCGCCCAGGCCATGGCGTTGATGGGCGTGCGCCCGGTCTGGGCCACCGGCAGTCAGCGGGTAGACGACTTTGAAATCCTGCCGTTGAGCTTGCTTGATCGACCGCGGGTGGACGTTACCCTGCGTGTATCGGGTTTCTTCCGCGATGCCTTTGCCAACTTGATCCGGCTGTTCGATGCCGCCGTGCAAGCGGTGGCCGAGCTGGACGAGCCAGACGACCTCAATCCCCTGGCCGCCAAGGTGCGCGCCGAACGTCAGGCGCTGCTGCAATCGGGGATGGATGAAGACGCTGCCCGGCGACAGGCCGGATGGCGCATTTTCGGCGCCAAACCCGGCGCCTATGGCGCGGGCGTGCAGGGCGCCATCGACGGTCGACTGTGGCAAAGCCGCGAGGACCTGGCCGAGGTCTACCTGAACTGGGGCGGCTACGCCTACGGCGGTTCCGACGAAGGCACCGCAGCCCGTGAGCAGTTCTCCCAGCGCCTGGGCCAGATGCAAGCCGTGCTGCAAAACCAGGACAACCGCGAGCACGACCTGCTCGACTCCAATGACTACTACCAGTTCCAGGGCGGCATGCTGGCCGCCGTGGAAAGCCTGCGTGGCGAGGCAGCGGCCAGTTATCACGGCGATCACAGCCAGCCGGACTTGCCGAAGATCCGCACACTGAAGGAAGAGCTGAACCGGGTCATCCGCTCCCGGGCGGCCAATCCGAAGTGGATCGACGGGGTCAAGCGCCATGGCTACAAAGGCGCCTTCGAAATGGCGGCGACGGTGGACAACCTGTTCGCCTTCGACGCCACCACGCAGTTGATCGACGATCACCAGTACGCGCTGCTGGCGGATGCCTATTTGCTCGATCCGGGTACGCGGGATTTCGTGCGTGAGCATAACCCTCATGCCCTGCGCGACATGACCGAGCGCATGCTCGAAGCGCAGCAGCGGGGGATGTGGAAAGAGCCGGGGGATTACCGCGAGGCACTGGAAAACCTGTTGCTGGATATAGAAGAAGAGAGCTGATAAACACCACCGACCATGACCGAGATTGAACAATGACCGACACCCCCCATTTCCCGCTTTCCGCCGTGGTCGGCGCCGACGATCTGAAGCTCGCGCTGTACCTGACCGCCATCGACCCGAAGATCGGCGGCGTATTGATCGAAGGCCCGCGCGGCATGGCCAAGTCGACCCTGGCCCGCGGCCTGGCGGACCTGTTGGCCAGCGGCCAGTTCGTCACCTTGCCCCTGGGGGCCACCGAAGAACGCCTGGTTGGCACCCTCGACCTCGACGCGGCCCTGAGTGAGGGTCGCGCACAATTTTCCCCGGGTGTGCTGGCCAAGGCTGACGGCGGCGTGTTGTATGTCGACGAGGTCAATCTGCTGCCCGATCACCTGGTTGACCTGCTGCTCGACGTGGCCGCCAGCGGCACCAATCTGGTTGAGCGCGACGGTATTTCCCATCGGCATTCGGCGAAGTTCGTGCTGATCGGCACCATGAACCCGGAAGAGGGCGAGTTACGCCCGCAATTGCTCGATCGCTTTGGCTTGAACGTCGTCCTCGGTGGTCACACCGCCCCGACCGAGCGCGGGCAGATCATCCGTCGACGCCTGGATTTCGACAGTGATCCGCAACGATTCTGCGCCGAATGGGAGAGCCAGCAGCAGTCGTTGCGTGAGCGCTGCGAAAAAGCCCGCAGCACATTGGCGGGCATTCCCCTCGACGACGAAGCGCTGGCGCAGATTACCGAGCGCTGCTTTGCCGCCGGTGTCGATGGCTTGCGTGCCGATCTGGTCTGGTTGCGCGCGGCGCGTGCGCATGCGGCGTGGTGCGGGGCTGCATCGATTGATGTAGAGGATATCGACGCGGTCGCCGAGTTTGCCCTGCGCCATCGTCGTCGAGAGCATACGCCACCTGCACCACAACAGAACCAGGCCCAGTCCGGGCAGAATTCCAACCCCAGCGAAGGCCAGGGCCAGTGGGGCGAAATGCCCGCTCAAGCGCTGCCGGTCGGCGCGCGGCGTGAAGTGCCGAGCTGGCCAAAAAAGCCCTAGGCATTCGCCCTCGATCTGACGCGGGGGCGAATGCCAGACCCCGTGCCGGACGACTCGATTCCGGCAAACAGGGTAAACGTCACGCGGCCGATGGTGGCTCGATCAATTGGCCAGGCACGCTGCTCAACGGTCGACCGCGCCAGCGCCAGGACGTGTTGTTCCAGCAACGCACGCGTTCGGCTCATGAACTGTGGCTGGTGATTGTCGATGCCTCGGCGTCCACCCGGCGTCATCAAGCCTTGAGTGATGCCAAGGGTTTGCTGGCGCAATTGTTCGACGACGCCTACCGACAGCGCGCGCGCGTGGCCTTGCTGACGGCCAGCGGTGCACAGCCGAAGTGGCAGGTGCAGGGGCTGAAAGCGTCGACGGGGTTGCGCCAATGGCTCGATGGCCTGGGCGCCGGTGGCGGTACGCCGTTGCTGGCGGCGCTGGGTGAAGCGGGGCGCTGGCTGGCCGTGCGGCAAAAGCGTTTTCCGGCGGAGCAGCAGCGCTTGTTGCTGGTGACCGATGGCCGTCTGAAAGAATGGCCGTCGTTGCCCACGCTCGATTGTCCTGCATTGGTGATCGACATCGAACGCGGGCCGATTCGTCTCGAACGCAGCAAGGTATTGGCGGCGCAATTGCAATCTGAATATCGGCATATCGACGAGCTGCTTCCCGGCTGAGTTCTGTGTTGCCTGTGCTGGCCCAATCGCCAGCAGGCTGGCTCCCACAGTGATGCGGGTGAGACACAGAAATCATAAACGCCGGATTCCCCTGTGGGAGCCAGCCTGCTGGCGATGAGGGCCTCAGGTTCAAAGCTGAAATCGCCAGGTACGCGTCACTCAAGCACCAGTGCAGTCCGGGGCACTGGAATCGGGTTACGCATCAGCAAGCCCACCACCAACGCACCAAACAATCCCGCCAACCCCGCGACCCAAAGCAAGAGACTGAAACCACCCACAAACGCTTCTCTCGCCAGCGGCTCGACCAACGACCGCGCGGCCTCCGGCACCAGACTCAGCGCCGCCGCCATGTCACCGGCCACCACCCGCGAAGCGACGCCTTGGGTCTGTTCGAGCCATTGCCCGCCCTGTGCCGCCAGACTGTCGTGCAGCAACCGTTCGCTATGCCCCGAAAGCAACGCGCCATACACGCCGATGGCCAGCATCACCGCGCTGAAGCGCATCGTCGTACTCATGCCCGAGGCCATGCCGGTGCGTTCCCTAGGCACGCAGGCCATGATGTTTTTCTGCGTATCGCCATTGAGCAGTCCCGCGCCGGCACCGGTCACGGCAATCGCCAGGGCGAAGGGCAGGTAACCGCCACTATTGACCGCCCAGGCGCTGAGCAAGTTACCGCTACCGACCAGCGTCAGCCCGATGGCCATCATGTTTGCCGGCGTCACACGTCCCGCCAGGCGTGCACCAATGCGCGGAAAGATCAGCATGGTCACGGCAAACGGCAGCATCCCCAGCCCGGCGGAAATGGCGGTAAAACCCAGCCCGTTCTGCAGGTAGAACGGCAACATGGTCATCATCACCTGGGCACACGCGGCGTAGGAAAACATGCCGAGCAACGCACCGATGAAACGCGGGTGACGGAACAGTTGCAGGTCGATCATCGGCCGCTGTTGCAGGCGCTCGATCACCACGAACAACCCCAGCAACAGGGCGCCGCCCACGAGGCGGGTGTAGGTGACGGGGTTGTCCCAGCCGATCCGGTTGGCTTCGATCAAGCCCCAGATCAGGCACAACAGGCTGGCGCTGAAGGCCAGGCTGCCCCACGGATCGAGGCGCGCAGCCTGGGCGTCGCGGGATTCCGGCACCGCGCGCCAGACCATAACCATCAGCACCAGCCCCACAGGCAGGTTGAGATAGAAGATCCAGCGCCAACCAATGTATTCGGTGATCAAGCCGCCCAGGGTCGGCGCCGCCGTCATCGCCACGCCCATGCAACCGCCCCAGAATGCCCAGGCCTTGGCCCGTTCGACTTCATCGTGGAAGGTGTGGCCGATGGAGGCGAGCGCTGAGGTCAACAGCAGCGCCGCACCGACGCCCTTGATGGCGCGGGCAATGTCGAGAAACAGTGCATTCGGCGCCGCCCCACAGCCAATCGACGCAAGGATGAAAATGCCCAGCCCCCACATCAGCATTTTCTGCCGGCCAAAGCGATCGGCCAGGCTGCCAGCGGGCAGCAACAGCGCGGCGAAGGCCAGCATGTAGGCGCTGACCACCCATTCGATGTCGGCGAAATTCGCTCCCAGGTCCCGGGCGATGCTGGGCAAGGTAACGGCGACGATGTTGGTGTCGAGCACGATCAGCGAGCACACCGCAGAGGCAGTGAGCAAGGTCAGGCGCGGGCTCACCTTGGGTTTGACGGACATGGCCAGGGTTCTCTACTGTGAGGTTGAGTGCAGCTTATCGCTGGCTGACGCGGCCTTTGTTAGGCGCGCACCGTCACTTCATTACCTTTGAGCTAATGCATCGATGGATATCCGTCATTTCCGCTATTTCCTCGCTGTTGCCCGGCAAGGCAACTTCACTCGCGCCGCCGAGCAACTCGGCATCGCACCGCCGACCTTGACTCGGCAGATCCAGGACATGGAAAACGAACTGGGCACGCGCCTGTTCGTGCGCCAGACCCGTGAAGTCAGCTTGACCGAAGCCGGCGCCGCACTGTTGATCGAAGCCGAGGCGACGGTGCGGCAATTCGAATACGCCCAGCAAAACGCCCAGCGCGCCGGGCGTGGCGATATCGGCCACATCGAACTGGGTTATGTCGCGTCGGCGGTGTATTCGGGGCTGCTGCAAAAACAGGTGCAGGGATTTGCCGCCGAGTACCCGGATGTCAGCCTCAATGTGCGGGAAAGCCCCATGGCCAGCCTGGCGAACATGATCCTTGAAGGGCGCTTCGACCTGGGCTATATCCGTTGCCCGCTGGCCCTGCCCGAGGGCATCGAGGCTGTGCAGTTGAGCGACGAAGGCTTTGTGTTGGCGTTGCCGGTCGACTCGTGGCTGAACCGTTTGCCAGTGATCAATTCGGCGCATTTACAGAATGAAAACTTCATTCTCCCGGAACAGGTCGTGGGTACCTTGCAAGTCGCTTCCCAAGGTCATTTCGTACCGAAACTCGGTGCTCAGCCCGGTGGGCTGGTGGCGGTGATTGCCTTGGTTTCCCTGGAACAGGGCGTGGCGGTGGTGCCGGAGTCGGTGGTCGGCCACGTCAGTTTGCCGAATGTGGTTTATCGCCAGATCAACGACTGCAAGGCATCGTCATGGCTGGCGTTGATTCATCGGCGGTTCGAAAAGTCTCCGGCGGTGGTACGGTACATCGAGCGAGTGAAGAATGGTTGAAAAGCATCGCCTCCAGAACAACACAACTCCAAGGTTGCTACAGATCTTGAAATAATTTCAAGCTGTAGGAATTCTCGGTATCACCTGTACGATTCAAGTCCTTTTTCCTTTTCAGGACTTGCATGAACACCTCTACGGAGCCCCCCAGTTATCCTTTCCCCTCGCGCGAACGCGCGGTCTTGATGCACGCGAAACATCCGGTCTTCTGGCGTCCCGATCTCCCTGTCATTGCACTTCCCCGGCCTCTGCGCCGTGCCTTGCCGTGCCCGGCATTCTGAATTCACTGAAGAGATCGAGACGTTTAAATGGAATGGTTAGCTGACCCCACCGCGTGGCTGGGCTTGTTGACGTTGATTGTGTTGGAGCTGGTGCTGGGCATCGACAACCTGGTGTTCATCGCGATCCTGGCGGATAAATTGCCACCCGAACAGCGCGACCGCGCGCGAATCATCGGGCTGTCCCTGGCCTTGTTGATGCGCCTGGGCCTGCTGGCGAGTATTTCCTGGCTGGTGACCCTGACCCAGCCGCTGTTCGAAGTGTTCGACAAGAGCTTCTCGGGGCGTGACCTGATCATGCTGTTCGGCGGTGTGTTCCTGTTGTTCAAGGCGACCATGGAGCTGCATGAACGGCTCGAAGGCCATGTCGGCGAGCGCACGTCCAATACGACTTACGCGCTGTTCTGGCCCATCGTGGCGCAAATCGTGGTGCTCGATGCGGTGTTCTCCCTCGATGCGGTGATTACCGCCGTGGGCATGGTCGACGAGCTCGCTGTGATGATGATGGCGGTGATCATTTCCATTGGCCTGATGATCGTCGCCAGCAAGCCGTTGACCCGCTTCGTCAACGCGCATCCCACAGTGATCATGCTGTGCCTGGGCTTCCTGATGATGATCGGCTTTGCGCTGACCGCCGAAGGCCTGGGCTTCCACATTCCAAAAGGTTATCTGTACGCGGCCATCGGTTTCTCGATCCTGATCGAAGTGTTCAACCAGATCGCCCGGGCACGCCGCAAGCGCTCGATGCAGGGCTTGCGACCGATGCGTGAGCGTACCGCCCATGCGGTGATGCGCCTGCTCGGCGGGCGCAAGTTGGCGGTGGAGGAGGTCGGTGAAGACATTGCCGACATGCTGGATAACGGTGAGGCCCCGGGCGAACAGCTGTTCGATCGTCGTGAGCGGGTGATGATCAGTGGTGTCCTGCAACTGGCCGAGCGGCCGATCCGCAGCTTGATGACCGTACGCGCCGACGTCGATCACATCGACCTGGCTGAAGACGCCGAGGCGATTCGTACAAGGCTGATGCATTCGTCCTACTCACGGCTGCCGCTGATTCGCGACGGCGCGGTGGATGAGCCACTGGGCTTCGTACACAAGAAGGAGCTGCTGAAGGAATACCTGGGCGGCAACCAGCCCGATCTTGCACACCTGGCGCGCCAGACCATCAACCTGCTGGACAGCTATTCGATCCTCAATGCCCTGGAACAGATGCGCAAGGCCTCGACCCACATCGCGTTCGTGGTCAATGAGTTCGGTGACTTCGTCGGCGTGTTGACCATGACCGACATTCTTGAATCGATAGCCGGTGAGCTGCCCGACGCCAGCGAAATCGAAGGCCCGGACGTGGTCGAGGAGAAGGGCGGTTTCGTGGTCAGCGGCGCATTGAACCTGGCGCGGGTGCATCAGCGGACCGGGTTTGCGGCACAACCGACCGACGACTATCAAACCCTGGCCGGTTTGGTGGTGAGCCTGCTGGATCGGCTGCCGATGATCGGTGACAGCCACGAGTGGGAAGGCTGGCGGTTGACCGTCATGTCGGTTGAAGAGCGGCGGGTGACGCGGGTGTTTCTGGATCGCCTGGGCGGGTGATTCATTGCCGGGCCTTGTGTGGATCGAGTGCCGCGTTCTGGAGAATTTTCCTACAGAAGTTCAGACGCTCCCTCACCTGACTTAAGGACTTGCCCCATAGGACTCTCGGAAACTGCACAAAGTGCTAACTTTTGCACGTTCTCAACAATCGATATTAAGGGGTCTTATGGCAAAGTAGTGAGGTCAGATTTGCTTGCGAGTGCTATTTTTAGCACTTCTAATAGCACTCTAAGGAACACTTTCATGCCGCATATCGTGCTTTCGCATGTAGTAGCGAGTATCTCGGAGCTCAAGAAAAACCCGATGGGTACAGTCGCAGCCGGTGGAGGGTCGTCCGTCGCGATCCTCAACCGCAACGAGCCCGCGTTCTATTGCGTCCCGGCCAAAGAATACGAGGCGATGATGAACCGGTTAGAAGATCTGGAGTTGGTTGCCCTTTGTAGAGAGCGAGAAAACGATCCGACGATAAAGGTTTCGATTGATGACCTATGAGTTGGAATTTTCCGAAAAGGCCTGGAAGGAGTGGAGGAAGCTGGGGGTAAATCTTCGAGAGCAGTTCAAAAAGAAGCTTCAAGAGCGACTGGTCAATCCACACGTACCGGCGGACCGTCTGAGCGGTCTAGGAAACGCGTACAAGATCAAGCTACGCAGTGCCGGATATCGATTGGTTTATCGGGTCGTGGATGAAGTGCTGGTGGTGACTGTCATTGCGATCGGAAAAAGAGAGCGGGGTGATGTGTATAAAGACGCTGGCACCCGCTAAGTCATCGCTGCGTGACTGCTCGTTTCACAAGCAAGGGCGCACTAGTTGTGAACCTGCTACCCGCCCCCCGTAGCCAACGGTAGCGCTTCTAAAATCGTCCCTTTCGCTGAGTTGTTTCCCGGTTTTCACGCATCCACCTGATTCAAAACACTTTTCATTCCCCCTACATCTCGTCCACAACCTGTGGCACACTTTCTGCTGTCTATTCCGTTGTTACATACCGTATTCCGGTATAGCGGAATAAACATCACCCTGGAGTGCTTGCCATGCATCGCCGACCTTCCTTGTTCAAAGCGTGTGTTCTTCTTTTTGCAGCGTCTGCCGTTGCCGTGGGCGTGGCCCAGGCGGCGGACGGCAAGCTCGACAGTGTTCTTGCCCGCGGCAAGCTGATCGTGGGCACCGGCAGTACCAACGCGCCTTGGCATTTCCAGGGGGCGGATGGCAAGTTGCAGGGCTTTGATATCGATATTGCGCGCATGGTCGCCAAAGGCCTGTTCAACGACCCGAGCAAGGTCGAGTTCGTGGTGCAGTCGTCCGATGCGCGGATTCCCAACCTGCTGACCGACAAGGTCGACATGAGCTGCCAGTTCATCACCGTCACCGCCAGCCGTGCCCAACAGGTGGCCTTTACCCTGCCGTACTACCGCGAAGGCGTCGGCCTGCTGTTGCCGGCCAACAGCAAGTACAAGGAAATCGACGACATGCAAGCCGCGGGTGACAGCGTTACCGTGGCGGTGCTGCAAAACGTCTACGCCGAAGAGCTGGTGCACCAGGCACTGCCCAAGGCCAAGGTCGATCAGTACGACAGCGTCGACCTGATGTACCAGGCGGTGAACTCCGGCCGTGCCGATGCGGCGGCCACCGACCAGTCTTCGGTGAAGTACCTGATGGTGCAGAACGCTGGCCGCTATCGCAGCCCGGCTTATGCCTGGAGCCCGCAAACCTATGCCTGTGCGGTCAAGCGAGGCGATCAGGACTGGCTGAACTTCGTCAATACCACCCTGCATGAAGCCATGACCGGCGTTGAGTTCCCGACCTACGCGGCGTCGTTCAAGCAGTGGTTCGGTGTCGACCTGCCGACGCCTGCCATCGGTTTCCCCGCCGAATTCAAATGATCCCGTGAGGGCGGGGCGTTCGCGCCCCGCTCAAGGTACTGCCGACCATGAACTATCAGTTGAACTTTGCCGCCGTGTGGCGCGATTTCGACAGCTTGCTGGCGGGGCTCGGCCTGGGCCTTGAACTGGCGCTGGTGTCGATCGCCATCGGCTGCGTGATCGGCCTGCTGATGGCGTTTGCCTTGTTGTCCAGGCATCGCGCGTTGCGGGTGCTGGCTTCGGTGTATGTCACGGTGATCCGTAATACGCCGATCCTGGTGTTGATCCTGTTGATCTACTTCGCCTTGCCGAGCCTGGGGATTCGCCTGGACAAGATTCCTTCGTTCATCATCACCCTGTCGCTGTATGCCGGGGCCTACCTGACCGAAGTGTTCCGCGGCGGCCTGCTGAGCATCCCCAAGGGCCAGCGCGAAGCCGGCCTGGCCATCGGCCTGGGCGAATGGCAGGTCAAGGCCTACGTCACCGTGCCGGTGATGCTGCGCAATGTGCTGCCGGCGCTGTCGAACAACTTCATTTCGCTGTTCAAGGACACCTCGCTGGCGGCCGCGATCGCCGTGCCGGAGCTGACTTATTACGCGCGCAAGATCAATGTCGAGAGCTACCGGGTGATTGAAACCTGGCTGGTGACCACGGCGCTTTATGTGGCGGCCTGTTACCTCATTGCCATGATGCTGCGTTACCTCGAGCAGCGCCTGGCGATCCGCCGATAGGAGGCCCCATGTACGAATCCCCCAGTTGGCTGCATGAGTTATGGGTCGCGCGCGAGCCGCTCTGGCAAGGCTTCCTGACCAGCGTGCAGGTGTCTGCGCTGGCAATTTTGCTGGGCACGCTGCTCGGCGTGTTCGCTGGCCTGGTGCTGACCTACGGCAAGTTCTGGATGCGCGCACCGTTTCGTTTTTACGTCGATGTGATTCGCGGTACGCCGGTGTTCGTGCTGGTGCTGGCCTGTTTCTACATGGCGCCGGCACTGGGCTGGCAGATCAGCGCGTTCCAGGCCGGAGCGTTGGGGCTGACGCTGTTTTGCGGCTCCCACGTCGCCGAGATCGTGCGCGGTGCGTTGCAGGCCTTGCCGCGCGGGCAGATGGAAGCGAGCCAGGCCATCGGCCTGACGTTTTACCAGGCCCTCGGCTACGTGCTGTTGCCCCAGGCGATGCGGCAGATCCTGCCGACCTGGGTCAACTCGTCCACCGAGATCGTCAAGGCGTCGACGCTGTTGTCGGTGATCGGCGTGGCTGAGCTGCTGCTCAGTACCCAGCAGATCATCGCCCGGAATTTCATGACCCTGGAGTTCTACCTGTTCGCCGGATTCCTGTTCTTCGTCATCAACTACGGCATCGAGTTACTCGGCCGGCACATTGAAAAGCGGGTGGCCTTGCCATGACTCAGACTCAAACCAACGCACAACACGGCCAGCCGCTGCTGGACATCCGCGGCCTGCACAAGCGTTACGAGCAGCTCGAAGTGCTCAAGGGCGTCGACCTGAGCATGCAGCGCGGCAACGTGGTGACGCTGATCGGTTCCAGCGGTTCGGGCAAGACCACGCTGTTGCGCTGCGTGAACATGCTCGAAGAATTCCAGGGCGGGCAGATCCTGCTCGACGGCGAATCCATCGGCTATGACGAAGTCAATGGCAAGCGCATCCGCCACCCGGAGAAGGTCATCGCCCGCCACCGTGCCATGACCGGCATGGCGTTCCAGCAATTCAACCTGTTCCCGCACCTGACCGCGCTGCAGAACGTCACCCTGGGTTTGCTCAAGGTCAAGAAGTTGCACAAGGACGAAGCGGTGGCCCTGGCGGAAAAATGGCTGGAGCGGGTCGGCTTGCTGGAGCGCCGCGATCATTTTCCCGGGCAGTTGTCCGGCGGTCAGCAGCAGCGCGTGGCGATTGCCCGGGCGATTGCGATGAACCCGAGCCTGATGCTGTTCGACGAAGTAACCTCGGCCCTGGACCCGGAACTGGTGGGCGAAGTGCTCAGCGTGATCAAGGGCCTGGCCGAAGACGGCATGACCATGCTGCTGGTGACCCACGAAATGCGCTTCGCCTTCGAGGTCTCGGACAAGATCGTCTTCATGAACCAGGGACGCATCGAAGAGCAGGGGCCACCCAAGGATCTGTTCGAGCGCCCACAGTCGCCGCGTCTGGCTGAATTTCTCAAAAGCACGCGGTTTTAATATTCGATTTTCAATCAGGAGAAACACCCATGAGCATTACTCGTTACGGCACCGGCAGCACCGCCGCGGGCGGCCAGCCTCGCCCTTTCGCCCGCGCCGTTGAAGCCGATGGCTGGCTGCACGTTTCCGGGCAGGTGCCGGCGGTGGACGGCGAGATCATTACTGGCGGCATTGTCGAGCAGACCCACCAGACCATGAAGAACCTGGTCGCGATTCTCCAGGAGGCCGGTTACGGCCTGGAAGACGTGGTGCGTGTTGGCGTGTGGCTGGAGGATCCGCGGGATTTCACCAGTTTCAACAAGGTCTTCGGCGAGTACTTCAAGCCTGAACATGCTCCGGCGCGGGCCTGTGTGCAGGCGAACATGATGGTTGACTGCAAGGTCGAGATCGACTGCATCGCGTACAAGAAAAAGGCCTGATTTTTGTGGTGATCTCTTCGCGAGCAAGCCCGCTCCCACAGGGGATCGCGTTCCAAATGTGGGAGCGGGCTTGCTCGCGAAGGCGGCCTGACTGTCGCCACCGCAGTCCGTTAAAATCCCGGCGAATTTGAAGGGGAACCACTGACATGACCGAAGACACCATCAAGCGCCGGGCACGCGGTCTGGACCGGGCGTTCGATATCCTCGATTTCCTCAAGGAGATCGGCCAGCCCCTGCGCCCGAACGACATTGCCAGCGGCATCGGCAGCCCCAAATCCACGGTCTACGAGCTGGTGGCCTCGTTGCTCGAACGGCGGATCCTCGAGCCGGTGGGCAAGGACGGTCACGTCTACCTCGGTCGCCAGCTGTACTTCCTCGGGCAGGCGCACCTGCGCCATTTCGACCTGAGCCGCGAGGCCGATCACGCCCTGCAGGACATCGTCAGCCAGACCCGTGAAACCGCGCAGATGTGCCTGCTCAACGGGCGCAAGTACACCGTGGCGCTGATGAAGGAGGGCGAGCGGCATTTCCGCATTTCCTCGGACATCGGCGAAAACGCGCCCATTCCCTGGACCGCGTCCGGGCGCCTGTTGCTGGCGCATTTGAGTGACCAGGAAATCGTCGACCTGATCGACCACGACGACTTCATCCTGCCCAACGGTGAACGCTTGCCGCTGGAGCAGTTTCTCAAGGAAATCCGCCAGGCCGGTATCGACGGTTTTTTCTCCTTCGATAGCGTGGCCGACACCTTTACCCATTGTTTCGCCGCCCCGGTCAAAGACCCGAATGGCGTGGCCATCGCAACCCTGTGCATCGTCGCCCCCCGGGCCGATGCCAGGAACAATTACAACGACTACCGCCGGGTGCTGATCGACAGCGCCAACAGCCTGGCCCGTCGCATCAACGAATAACAGCGGCTGCCCGCGGCCGCGAATGTGAGGAGTTCGACCATGTCTTCTGCGAAAAATACTGCCGCCGTGGAAAAGGGCTTTGCCCACACCGGCGCCAACCTGGTGCGCGACGTCAGCCTGCCGGCGCTGGTGCTGCATCGCGAAGCGCTGGAACACAACATCCGCTGGATGCAGGACTTTGTCAGCAACAGCGGCGCTGAACTGGCGCCCCACGGCAAGACCAGCATGACCCCGGCGCTGTTTCGCCGGCAACTGGACGCCGGCGCCTGGGGCATCACCCTGGCCAGCGCCACGCAAACCCGTGCGGCCTACGCCCACGGCGTGCACCGGGTGCTGATGGCCAACCAGCTGGTCGGCACACCAAACATGGCGTTGATTGCCGATCTTCTGGCGGCCCCGGCGTTCGACTTCTATTGCATGGTCGATCACCCGGACAACGTCGCCGATCTCGGCGCCTATTTCGCTTCCCGTGGCGTGCGCCTGAACGTGATGATCGAATACGGCGTGGTTGGCGGTCGTTGCGGTTGCCGCAGCGAACAGGAAGTGCTGGACCTGGCCAAGGCGATAGCCGCGCAACCGGCCTTGGCGCTGACCGGGATCGAAGGGTATGAAGGCGTGATCCACGGCGATCACGCGGTGAGCGGCATCCGCGCGTTCGCAGGCTCCCTGGTGCGACTGGCGGTGCAGTTGCAGGACAGCGGTGCCTTCGCGATCAACAAACCGATCATCACCGCTTCGGGTTCGGCCTGGTATGACCTGATTGCCGAAGAGTTCGAGGCACAGAACGCAAGCGGGCGCTTCCTCAGCGTCTTGCGTCCCGGCAGCTACGTGGCGCACGACCATGGCATCTACAAGGAAGCGCAATGCTGCGTGCTCGACCGTCGCAGCGATCTGCAGGAAGGCCTGCGCCCGGCGCTGGAAGTCTGGGCGCACGTGCAGTCGTTGCCCGAACCTGGCTTCGCGGTGATTGCCCTGGGCAAGCGCGACGTGGCCTACGACGCCGGATTGCCGGTGCCGTTGCTGCGTTACCAGGCCGGTGTGGTACCGGCCAAGGGCGATGACGTGAGTGCCTGCAAGGTCACCGCCGTGATGGACCAGCATGCCTTCATGGCCGTGGCGCCGGGGGTTGATCTGCGGGTGGGCGACATTATTTCGTTCGGCACCTCGCACCCCTGCCTGACGTTCGACAAGTGGCGCACGGGGTGCCTGGTGGATGAGCAGTTGAACGTCATCGAGAACATGGAAACCTGTTTCTAAGGCTTGAGACCGAGGTGCGGCCTTCGCGAGCAAGCCCGCTCCCACAGGGGGAATGCATTCCAATGTGGGAGCGGGCTTGCTCGCGAAGGGGCCCCGTCAGACACCACGGCAATACCAGAGACCCCACAATAATGAACACCATCAACACCCCACGCATCGCCCTGATCGGCGAATGCATGATCGAGTTGCAGCACCGCGCCGACGGCACCCTGCAACAGAGTTTCGGCGGCGATACCCTGAACACCGCGGTCTACCTGTCCCGGGAACTGGGCGCCGCTGGCACGGTGGATTACGTCACCGCCCTGGGCGATGACAGTTTCAGCGATGCCATGTGCCAGAGTTGGGCCGCCGAAAACATTGGCCTGGGCATGGTCCAGCGCTTGCCCGGTCGCTTGCCGGGGCTGTATTGCATCCAGACCGACGCCGCCGGCGAGCGACGTTTTCTCTACTGGCGCAATGAAGCGGCGGTGCGCGATTGCTTCACCACCCCGGCCGCCGCGCCGATCCTGGCGGCGCTGCCGGATTACGACGTGTTGTATTTCAGCGGCATCACCCTCGCGGTGCTTGGCGTACAAGGTCGGGAAAAATTGCTGGAAACCCTGATCGAGGCCCGCCAGCGCGATGCCCGAATCGTCTTCGACAACAACTATCGCCCGCGTTTGTGGGCCTCGGTGGAGGAGGCGCGGGCGGCTTATCGCAAGGTCCTGCCCTATGTCGACCTGGCGCTGCTGACTGTCGATGACGAGCAGGCGCTGTTCCATTTCTCCGATTGTGCGGCGGTGTTTGCCGCGTACGAACAGATCGGCACGCCTGAAGTGGTGCTCAAGCGCGGCGCCGAGGCGTGTTTGATTCGGTGTGACGGCGAGTCGTTCGAAGTGCCGGCACAGAAGGTCGAGCGGGTGGTGGACACCACGGCGGCGGGGGATTCGTTCAGCGCGGCGTACCTGGCTTCGCGGCTCAAGGGGGGGAGCCCGGTTGAAGCGGCTGAGGCGGGACATCGGTTGGCGAGTCGGGTGATTCAGGTGCCCGGAGCACTCATCCCCAAGTGAGTGCTGGATGGCCGCTGGCTGCGCCATCGGTTCGCGAGCAAGCCCGCTCCCACAGGGATTTGTGAGCTGCCACAGATTTTAGCCACACCCGAAAACCTGTGGGAGCGGGCTTGCTCGCGAAGAGGCCCAAAAGCCAACGAGTCAGTCCCGGTAAAACACCTGCACCAGGTGATACCCAAACTTGCTCTTGATCGGCCCATGCACCACCCGCAGCGGTTTTTTGAAGATCACCGCATCGATCGCACCGACCATCTGCCCCGGCCGCACTTCACCCAGGTCGCCGCCGCGTTTGCCGGACGGGCAGGTGGAGTACTTCTTGGCCAGCACATCGAAGGCTTCACCCTTGGCGATGCGTTGCTTGAGTTGTTCGGCTTCTTCCGAAGTTTTCACCAGGATATGGCGGGCTTGAGCTTTCATGGGGCAGGTACCTTGCAACGGTCGTGACAGCGGGGCGGGCGATTATGCCTTAACTCACTGCGCTTGACCGATCATCGTGCGAATCTTGTTGGCCAGCAGATCGATGGAAAACGGTTTGGCCACCATGTCCATGCCTTCTTCGAGAAAGCCCTGGCGTTCGGCGGCCATTTGCGCGTAACCGGTCATGAACAGCACTTTCAGTTCCGGGCGATGCTGACGGGCAATCTCCGCCAGTTGCCGGCCATTCATCCCGGGCAGCCCGACATCGGTGACCAACAGATCGACTCGCAAGTCGGATTCGAGCAAGGGCAGGGCCGTCTTCGCATTTTCGGCTTCATAGGCGTGATAACCCAACTCCTTGAGCAGATCGAACACCAGCATTCGCACCGCCGGGTCGTCCTCCACCAACACCACCGTTTCGCCGGCAATCGCCGACGGTGCTTCGCTGATCACCGGCGACAGCACGTCCTGCGGCTCAACGTCGAGCAGTCGCGGCAAGTACAGGCGCACGCTGGTGCCCTGGCCGGGCATGCTGAACAGGGTCACGTGGCCACCGGACTGCTGGGCAAAACCGTAGATCATCGACAGGCCTAATCCGGTGCCCTGGCCGATGGGTTTGGTGGTGAAGAACGGGTCGAAGGCCTTGGCCAATACCTTGGGGGTCATGCCGGTGCCGTTGTCGCTGACCGCGATCATCAGGTAATCCCCGGCCTTGACCGGTTCCAGGGTGGTGATGTCACTGCCGTCGAGATAGACATTGGCAGTTTCGATGCACAACCGGCCACCATCGGGCATGGCGTCCCGGGCGTTGATCACCAGGTTGAGCAGGGCGTTTTCCAGTTGACTGACATCGGTACTGACCGGCCACACGTCTTCGGTCAGTTGCAGCTTGAGTTCGATATGGTCGCCCTTGGTTCGGCTGAGCAGGTCTTCCAGGGAGTGGATCAGGTCATTGGCGTTCAGCGTCTTGCGATCCAGCGACTGGCGCCTGGAGAACGCCAGCAGCCGATGGGTGAGGGCGGCAGCGCGGTTGGCCGAGGACACCGCGGCTTCGGTGAAGCGGGCGATTTCGGCGGCGCGGCCGTCGGCAATGTAGCGTTGCATCAGGTCCAGGCTGCCGATGATGCCGGTGAGCATGTTGTTGAAGTCATGGGCAATGCCCCCGGTGAGCTGGCCCACCGCTTCCATTTTCTGCGCATGGCGCAGGGCTTCTTCGGCGCGCTCGCGTTCGAACATCTCGCTGAGCAGTTTTTCGTTGGCCTCGGCCAGTTGGCGGGTGCGGGCGCTCACCCGTTCTTCGAGGGTTTCGTTGAGGTTGCGCAGGGCTTCTTCGGTCTGTTTGCGCTCGGTTTCGTCGATGACGAAGATGTAGAAACCATTCACCGCGCCATCCGCACCGTGACGCGGCAGGTAATTCATCAGCGCCTGGCGGATGCTGCCATCGCGGTGCGGGGTGCTGATGCTGAAGCTGCAGGCCTTGCCGGCCAGGGCCTGGGCGATGTACCCGGCGCGCAGGGCATAGGCCTCGTCGCCCAGCACTTCGCGGACGGTGCGGCCGAAGAGTTCCTGGGGCGTGAGGCCATACCAGTCCAGGTAGGCGGCGTTGTTCAGGCGAAAGCGTTCCTCGCGGTCGACGTAGCTGATCAGGATCGGCATGGCGTTGATGATCAACTGCAGCTCGGTCTGGCTCTGGCGCAAGGCCTGCTCGGTGTTCTTGCGATCGGTCAGGTCGAGGGCGGCGCCGAGGAAGCGGATCGGCCGGCCGTGGTGATCCTTGTAGCAACGGCCGCGGGCGAACACCCAGCGCAGCTGGCCATCGGCTAGCAGCAGACGGTATTCCTCGGCGTATTCGGTGCCGTGGGTAATGCAGTGCTTGATGCTGCGGGCAATCAGGGTGCGGTCTTCCGGGTGGACGCCGTGCAGGTATTCGCTGATCGGCAACTGTCCGGACAGCGCCGGTTCAATGCCGTGCAACTGGGCGAAATGGGCGTCGGCGATGAAGCGGTCCTCACTGATGTCCCAGTCCCAGGTACCGACCGCGTCGGTGGCGGCGAGGGCCAGTTGCAGGCGCTCCTCGGTGTCTTGCTGGGCCTTGAGGCTCGCGGCGGAGCGCTGTTCCAGTTCGAGGGCGATGCGCCGGCGTTCGTTGGTTTCGATGGCGGTGACCAGGATGCCGGCGACCTGGGCGTTTTCGTCGCGGATGGGGCTGTAGGTCAGGTCCAGCCAGAAGTCGGAATCGATGCCGTCGCGCTGCAGGGTGAAGCGCTGTTCGCTGTAGGTTCGCACCTGGCCTTGCAGGACCGCGCTGTAGATCGGGTCGGTAAAGTCCTTCAATTCGGGCCAGATCAGGTGGGTTGGCTGTCCGAAAGCGTGCGGATGCTTGCTGCCGGCCAGCAGCGCGAAGCCATCGTTGTAGATCTGCGTCAGTTGCGGCCCCCAGAGCAGCAGCATCGGCATCGGCGAGTGAATCACGATGTCCACGGCGGTACGCAGGCTCTGCGGCCAGGTGCCGGCGGCGCCCAGGGGGCTGCTCGCCCAGTCGAGTCTGGCAATCAGGGCCTGGGCATCGCTGCCGGTGGGTGATGCGTTCATCTGGTTGTCCTGAACATGATTCGGTGTGGCGGCCTCTACTATTCCTGCAGGGCAGTAGACGCTGGATGGCCTGCTTCAGGTCATTCTTTTTATCATTGAATGCTCCACGGATATTTTTTGCCATGGAAATCGAACCCCTGCAGGTGTTTCAGTCCTGGAGTTCAGGGCGGTTGCGGAATTGCTCGAGCGCTTGGGGATTGGCCAGCGCATCGGTGTTTTTCACCTTTTGCCCGTGCACCACATTGCGCACCGCCAACTCGACGACTTTGCCGCTGATGGTCCGGGGAATGTCGGTGACCGCGACAATCTTCGCCGGCACATGCCGGGGTGTGGTGTTGGCGCGAATGACCTGGCGAATCTGCTGCTGCAACGCCTCGTCGAGTTCCACGCCATCGCGCAGGCGCACGAACAGCACCACCCGTACGTCATCCTGCCATTGCTGACCGATGGCCACGCTGTCGAGCACCTGCGGGACCTTTTCCACCTGGCGATAGATTTCCGCGGTACCGATGCGCACGCCGCCGGGGTTGAGCACCGCGTCCGAACGGCCGTGGATCATCATCGCGCCATGAGGCAGCTGTTCGGCGTAGTCGCCCTGGGCCCAGACCCCGGGAAACTGGCTGAAGTAGGAAGCCTTGAGCTTTTCGCCGTCGGGGTCGTGCCACAGGCCGATGGGCATCGCCGGAAAGTGCCGGGTACACACCAGCTCGCCTTTTTCACCAATCACCGGTTGACCCTGGTCGTTCCATACCTCCACGGCCATGCCCAGGCTCTTGCCCTGGATCTCGCCACGGCGCACCGGCTGCCAGGGGTTGCCGTTGACGAAACAGGAGACGATGTCGGTGCCGCCTGACATCGACGCCAGGCACAGGTCGGCCTTGAAATCGCGATAGACGTAGTCGTAGCTCTGCGGCGACAGCGCCGAACCTGTGCAGAGCAGGGTCTTGAGGCTGCCCAGGTCATGGCTTTGCGCAGGCTTCACGCCGCTGCTTTGCAGAGTGGCGAGGTACTTGGGGCTGGTGCCGAATACCGTGATGCCCTCGTCGTCGATCAGATCGACCAAGCGATCGGCATCCGGCTGGAACGGCGAGCCGTCGTACAGCACCACGGCGCTGCCCACCGCCAGGGCCGAGACCAGCCAGTTCCACATCATCCAGCCGCAGGTGGTGTAGTAGAACAAGCGGTCACCGGGGCCGAGATCGCAATGCAGGCCGTGTTCCTTGACGTGCTGCAGCAGCACGCCGCCGGTGCTGTGGATGATGCATTTGGGCACACCGGTGGTGCCGCTGGAGTAGAGGATGTACAGCGGATGGGCGAAGGGCACCGGGACGAAATCCGGTTCGCCGCCAGGGTCATAGAAGTCGTCCCAGAGCGTGACGTTGGCCGGGGTACGGAAGTCTTCGATGTGAGTTCCGGGCTGTGCGTATGGCACGATGACCAACTGCTGCAAGGTCGGCAGGCGTTCGAGGATTTCGTTGACCTTGGCGGTCTGGTCGATCTCCTTGCCGGCGTAGCGATAACCGGCGCAGGTCACCAGCACTTTCGGTTCGATCTGGCCGAAGCGGTCGATCACCCCCTGGGTGCCGAAGTCTGGCGACGAGCAGGACCAGATGGCCCCGAGGCTGGTGGTGGCGAGCATGGCCACCAGGGTTTGCCAGGTGTTGGGCATGCACGCCGCCACCCGGTCGCCGAGGCCGACACCGGCCGCGATCAAGCCATTCTGGAAGCCGGCGACATGCTCGGCCAGTTCGGCCCAGGTCAGGTGTTCACGCTGACCGTTTTCAGCCACGGCCACCACGGCCACGGCATCGTCGCGACGGCTCAGCAGGTGTTCGGCGAAGTTCAGGGTCGCGCCGGGAAACCACTGGGCGCTGGGCATCTGCGCGCCTTCGAGCAGCACCGCGTCGGGTTGCTCATGGAAGCGGATGTCGAAGAAGTCGACGATGGCCTGCCAGAAGTCCGGACGCTGATCGATCGACCATTGGTGCAGGGCGGGGTAGTCGTCGATGTGCAGGTGGTGGCGTTGATTGATGAAGCGCCGAAAGGCCTCCATGCGGGTCTTTCCGATGCGTTCGGCGCTGGGTTGCCAGAGGATGTCGGACATGAGTTGCCTCTTCTTTATTATTCACGCACAAGCCGAGGTAGACACATTTCATCTGTGGGAGCGGGCTTGCTCGCGAATGCGGTGAGTCAGACACCATAAATGTCGCTGATAGACCACATTCGCGAGCAAGCCCGCTCCCACAGGGTGGATGGTTACTGCGCCAACCACCCACCATCGACATTCCATGCCGCGCCACGCACCTGGGTGCCGGCTTCGCTGCACAGGAACAACACCAGCTCACCCAATTGCGGTGGCGTCACGAATTCCAGCGACGGCTGCTTCTCGGCCAGCAAATCATGCTGCGCCTGCTGCGGGTCGATGCCGGTGGCGGCGCGGTCGTCGATCTGCTTCTGCACCAGCGGCGTCAGCACCCAGCCCGGGCAAATCGCGTTGCAGGTGATGTTGCTGGTGGCGGTTTCCAGGGCGACCACCTTGGTCAGCCCGATCACCCCGTGTTTGGCGGCGACATAGGCGGCTTTGCCGGTCGAACCCACCAGGCCATGCACCGAGGCAATGTTGATCACCCGGCCCCAGCCCTTGGCGCGCATGCCCGGCAGGCTCAGGCGGGTGCTGTGGAACACCGACGACAGGTTGATGGCAATGATCGAGTCCCAGCGCTCCACCGGGAACTCGTCCACCGGCGCCACATACTGGATGCCGGCGTTGTTGACCAGAATGTCGACGCCGCCGAATTCACGCTCGGCGTAGGCGATCATGTCGGCGATCTGCGTCGCGTCGCTGACGTCGGCCGGATGGTGGCCGACCTTGCCGCCGAACTGCTCTACCTCGGCGATCACTTTGGATGCATCGCCAAATCCGTTGAGAATCAGGTTGGCGCCCGCCTTGGCCAGGCTCAGGGCAATGCCCAGGCCGATGCCGCTGGTGGAGCCGGTGACCAGTGCGGTCTTGCCCGAAAGAGTCGTCATCAATACCTCACACAATGCCAGTGGCGTAGAAAGTGCCGATCACTACGAAAACCGCGAGGGTCTTGATCAGCGTAATACAGAAAATGTCTTTGTAGGCCTCGCGGTGGGTCAGGCCGGTCACCGCCAGCAAGGTAATCACCGCGCCGTTGTGCGGCAGGGTGTCCATGCCGCCACTGGCCATGGCGGCCACCCGGTGCAGGACTTCCAGCGGGATGTCGGCGGCGTGGGCGGCTGCGATGAAGTCATTGGCCATGGCCGCCAGCGCAATGCTCATCCCGCCCGACGCAGAACCGGTGATGCCGGCCAGCAGGGTCACGGTAATCGCTTCATTGACCAGCGGATTGGGAATGCTCTTGAGCCAGTCGGCCAAGACCAGGAACCCCGGCAAGGAGGCGATCACTGCGCCAAATCCATACTCCGACGCGGTGTTCATCGCCGCCAGCAACGAACCGCCGACCGCACTTCTACTGCCCTCGGCGAGTTTGCCGCGAATCGCCTGGAAGCCGAACACCAACACCATGAGGATGCCGACCAGCAGCGCGGCTTGAACGGCCCAGATTGCCGTCAGCTTGGCGATTTCAGTGGTCACCGGCGCGGCCATGCCTGGCAGTGCGAGGCTGTGGGTCTTGCCGTACCACTGTGGGATCCATTGGGTAAACAGCAGGTTCATGATGCCCACGGCCAACAGCGGCGACAGGGCGATCCAGGGGTTGGGCAGCTTGATGTCGGCAGCGGTTTCCGGCTCGTTGCGCAGTTCGGTGCCGTAACCCTCACCGGCCAGCTGAGCCTTTTTGCGTTGGCGCTGCAGAAACAGCATGCCGGCGCAGACCACGAAGATCGCGCCGATCAAGCCCAGCCATGGCGCAGCCCAGGCGGTGGTGTTGAAGAAGGTACTGGGGATGATGTTCTGGATCTGCGGGGTGCCGGGCAGGGCGTCCATGGTGAACGAAAAGGCGCCGAGGGCGATGGTCGCCGGGATCAGGCGCTTGGGGATGTTGCTCTGGCGGAACATTTCTGCGGCGAACGGATAGACCGCGAACACCACCACGAACAGCGAGACGCCTCCGTAGGTCAGCAGGGCGCAGACCAGCACGATCACCAGCATCGCCTGGCGGGTGCCAAGCAGGCGAATGGCCGCCGCGACGATCGAGCGCGAAAAACCCGACAGCTCGATGAGCTTGCCGAACACTGCGCCGAGCAGGAACACCGGGAAATACAGCTTGATGAAGCCGACCATTTTTTCCATGAACACCCCGGTGAAGGCAGGGGCGACGGCAGAAGGATCGGTGAGCAGGACGGCGCCGAGGGCGGCAATCGGGGCGAAGAGGATAACGCTGTAGCCACGGTAGGCAGCCAGCATCAGCAGCGTGAGGGCTGCCAAGGCAATGATCACACTCATGGTGTGTCTCCTGGATTGTTATTTTTTTAAGGTAGTACGTTGTGGGGAGGGGCTATAGCGAGATTTGTGCCAAGTGGTTAAGTTGTTGAAATATAAAGAAATAGTAAAGAAGGCCAGGTTGCGATGGTTTGAGTTGTCTCGGTTTTGAGATTTTTGGTGGTCTTTCCGGCCTCTTCGCGAGCAAGCCCGCTCCCACAGGGATACCGTATGGCAGGAAGAATACGATCCCTGTGGGAGCGGGCTTGCTCGCGAAGAGGGCATATCTACCAATGGAGATTTATGTCTCTTTATAGAGACTCGGCAATCCCCAACGCCACCATCTTCTTGTACAACGTCGACCGCCCCAACCCCAATCGTGCCGCCGCTTCAACCACCTTGCCCCCGCATTGCGCCAAGGCGTTTTCAATCAATTGCCGATCAAACCGTTCCCGCGCCGCACTGAACGTCTCATGCGCCACCGGCTCGATACTCAACGGCGCCACGCGCTCAACCGGCATGAACGTGCCGATCGCAGCCCGGATATCCATCTCCGTCAGCCGCAAATCATCACTAAGCAACGCCGCCCGCTCCAGCACGTTACGCAGCTCGCGAATGTTCCCCGGCCAGGCGTGTTGACCCAGCAGCTCCAACGCTTCGCCGTTCAGTTCGTGCTGGCTGCGCAGCTCTTCAAGGATCGCTTCACTGAGGGCGGGCAGGTCGTCGAGACGGTCACGCAGGGGTGGCACCTGGATCGGCAGGACGTTGAGGCGGTAGTACAGGTCGGCGCGAAACTCGCCGCGTTTGATCGCCGCTTCCAGGTCGGTCGAGATCGCGGCGATGACCCGCACATCGCTCTGGATCACCTCGTTGGAGCCGACCGGCTCGAATTCTTTCTCCTGCAGCACCCGCAGCAATTTGCTTTGCAGCGGCAACGGCATGTCGCCGATCTCGTCGAGAAACAGCGTCCCGCCCTGGGCGATCTGCAACTTGCCAGCGCGGCCTTTGCGGTCGGCGCCGGTAAAGGCGCCAGGGGCCGTGCCGAAGAATTCGGCTTCCAGCAGCGATTCGGGGATCGCGGCACTGTTGATGCTGACAAACGCCTTGTGCGCGCGCGGCGATGCATTGTGGATCGCCTGTGCCAGCAGTTCCTTGCCGGTGCCGGTTTCACCGAGCAGCAACACCGGCGACTCGGTGCTCGCGCTGCGCCGGGCGCGGCGCTTGACTTCCAGGCTGGCGGCGCTGGTGCCGATGAAGTGCGCGAAGTTGTAGCGGGTCTGGCGCGCACGCAGCAGCGAGCGCGTGGAAGCCAGCTCTTGCTGCATGCTCATGTAGCGCTTGAGCATCGGTGACAGGCTGCGCAACTCGTCGAACAAGGCAAAACCGATGGCGCCGATCACCTCGCCGGCATCGTCGTGGATCGGCAGGCGCATCACCACCAGCGGTTCCTTGGGGGTGTCCTGCATGTCGAGCAGGATCGGTCGGCCGGTGCGCACCACTTCGCGCAACAGGCTGCCGGGGATAACGCTTTCGCAGGCCTTGCCAATCGCGCTTTCGGCCGATTGCAGGCCGAATCGCTTGGCATAGCGCTCGTTCATCCAGACGATGTTGGCGTCGCGGTCGACGATCACCGTGCCTTCACTGGACTGCTCGATGATCTCGAACAGCGAGCGGATCGCCAGCAGGCGTACGCGCTGGTAGTCCTTGAGGCTTTCGGTGGTGTTCATGGGGGCTGATCCTGATGATGTGTTGCCAGTGGCGGCCTCTTCGCGAGCAAGCTCGCTCCTACAGAAGGCCGCGACGCGGTCTGACTGGATTATGCCTGCCCCACATGTGCCGCCGCCAACAGCTCCTTGGTGTACGGATGCTGCGGCGAATCGAACACGTCGTGGCTGGCGCCGCTTTCGACCACCTTGCCGTCCTTGATCACGATCATGTCGTGGGCCAGGGCACGCACCACCGCCAGGTCATGGCTGATGAACAGGTAGGTCAGCCCGTGTTTTTCCTGAAGCTGGCGCAGCAGGGCGACCACCTGCTTTTGCACGGTACGGTCCAGTGCCGAGGTCGGTTCGTCCAGCAGGATCAGCGCCGGCTTCAACACCAGCGCCCGGGCGATGGCGATGCGCTGGCGCTGGCCACCGGAGAACTCGTGGGGGTAGCGATGCCGGCTTTGCGGGTCGAGCCCGACTTCCTGCAGCGCCCGGATCACCTCGGCGTTGCATTGCTCAGTACTCAACTGGCTATGCACTTCCAGGCCTTCGCTGATGATCTGCGCCACGGACATGCGCGGGCTGAGGCTGCCAAACGGGTCCTGGAACACCACCTGCATTTTCTTGCGCCACGGCCGCAACTGTTTCTGCGTCAGGCCATCGAGTGCCTGGCCCTGGAAGCGGATGCTGCCTTCGGAGTCCAGCAGGCGCAGGATCGCCTGGCCGAGCGTGGACTTGCCGGAACCCGACTCGCCGACGATGCCCAGGGTCTTGCCCCGTTGGATATTCAGGCTGATGCCGTCCACGGCCTTGAGGTAGGTCTTGCGTCGGAACAGTCCGCCACTGACCGGAAACTGCACCCGCAGGTCGTGCACCTCCAGGACTGTCTCGCGTTCGTCCCGGGGCAGCGCTACGCCTTCCGGCTCGGCATTGAGCAGCACGCAGCTGTAAGGGTGTTTCGGTGCGGTGAACATCGTCTCGCAGGTGGCCTGCTCGACAATTTCGCCGGCCTTCATCACGCAGACACGCTGGGCAATGCTGCGCACCAGATTGAGGTCGTGGCTGATCAGCAGCAGCGACATGCCCAGTCGCTGTTGCAGCGACTTGAGTAGCAGCAGGATCTTGCGCTGCACCGTCACGTCCAGCGCCGTGGTCGGTTCATCGGCGATCAACAGTTCCGGCTCGCAGGCCAGGGCCATGGCGATCATCACCCGCTGGCGCTGGCCACCCGATAACTGGTGGGGGTAGGCCTTGAGCCGCTCCTTGGGCTTCTGGATACCCACCAGGTGCAGCAATTCGAGAATCCGCGCCTGTGCCGCCTTGCCGGCCAGGCCTTTGTGCACCAGCAGGGTTTCGCCGATCTGCTTCTCGATACTGTGCAGCGGGTTCAGGGAGGTCATCGGCTCCTGGAAGATCATCGCGATGCGATTACCCCGCAGTTTGCGCAATTTGCTCGCATCGGCGCCCACCAGTTCCTGGCCGCGATAACGGATGCTGCCGGTGGTCTCGGTGCCGCATTCGGGCAGCAGCTGCAGGATCGAGTGGGCGGTCACCGACTTGCCCGAACCCGACTCACCGACCAGCGCCAGGCATTCGCCGGGGCGGATGTCCAGGCACAGGTTGCGCACCACGGTCTGGCCACTGAAGGCCACGCTGAGGTCACGGATTTCGATCAGGTTGCTCATATCAACGGTCCGCTTCACGCACGAGGGTCAAAGGCGTCGCGTAAGGCTTCGCCGATGAACACCAATAGAGAAAGAATCAACGCCAGGGTAAAAAACGCCGTCAGCCCCAGCCAGGGCGCCTGCAGGTTCTGCTTGCCCTGGCCGATCAGTTCGCCCAGGGACGCACTGCCGGCCGGCATGCCGAAGCCGAGGAAATCCAGGGCGGTGAGGGTCGAGATGGCCCCGGTCAGAATGAACGGCAGGTAACTCAGGGTCGCGTTCATGGCGTTGGGCAGGATGTGCCGCACGATCACTTTGCGATCGCTCAGGCCCAGCGCCCGGGCCGCCTTGACGTATTCCAGGTTGCGCCCGCGCAGGAATTCGGCGCGCACTACGTCCACCAGCGCCAGCCAGGAAAACAGCGCCATGATCCCCAGCAACCACCAGAAATTCGGCTCGACGAACCCCGAGAGGATGATCAGCAGGTACAGCACCGGCAACCCGGACCAGACCTCCAGCAGCCGCTGGCCGAGCAAGTCGACCCAGCCACCGTAATAGCCTTGCAACGCGCCGGCGGCGATGCCGATCAGCGCGCTGACGAACGTCAGCATCAAGGCAAACAGGATCGAAACCCGCGCGCCGAAGATCACTCGCGCCAACACGTCCCGCGCCTGGTCGTCAGTGCCCAGCCAATTCACGTTCGATGGCGGGCTCGGGGCCGGTTTGTTCAGGTCGTAGTTCGGTGTGTCGTCGCTGAAGGGGATCGGCGGGAACAGCAGCCAGCCACCGTCCTTCTTGATCAGGTTCTGCACATAATCGCTGCGGTAATCGGCCTGGAAGGGCAGTTGTCCGCCAAATTCCTGCTCGGTGTAGCGCTTGAGGGCAGGGAAGTACAACGATCCCTGATAGCTGACCACCAGCGGTTTGTCGTTGGCGATCAGCTCGCCGCCCAGGGTCAGCAGGAACAGCCCGACAAACAACCATAGCGACCACCAGCCGCGGCGGTTTTTCTTGAAACGCTCGAAGCGGCGTCGGCCCAGCGGCGAAAGCTTGAGCATCAGGCGTTCCTCGCGGCGAAATCGATGCGCGGATCGACCAGGGTGTAGCACAAGTCGCCGACCAGTTTTATCAGCAGGCCGAACAGTGTGAAGATGAACAGCGAACCGAACACCACCGGGTAGTCCCGGGACACGGCCGCCTCGTAGCTCATGCGGCCCAGGCCATCGAGGGAGAAGATCACTTCGATCAGGAGGGAGCCGGCAAAAAACACGCTGATGAAGGCCTGGGGAATCCCCGACACTACCAGCAACATGGCGTTGCGAAACACGTGGCCGTACAGCACCCGGCGCTCGCTCAGGCCCTTGGCGCGGGCGGTGACTACGTACTGGCGAGTGATTTCGTTGAGAAACGAATTCTTGGTCAGGATGGTCAGGGTCGCGAAACCGCCAATCACCAGGGCGGTCACCGGCAGTACCAGGTGCCAGAAGTAATCGGCGACCTTGCCCAGGGTCGACAGCGACTCGAAATTGTCCGAGACCAGCCCGCGCACCGGGAACCAGTTCAGCGAGGTGCCGCCGGCGAACACCACGATCAGGAACATGGCGAACAGGAAGGCCGGCATGGCATAGCCGATGATGATCGCGGTGCTGCTCCAGACATCGAAGTGGCTACCGTGGTGTACGGCCTTGCGGATCCCCAGGGGAATCGACACCAGGTAGGTGATCAGCGTCGCCCAGAGCCCGAGGGAGATGGTGACCGGCATCTTTTCCAGGATCAGGTCGGTGACGGTGGCGCCGCGAAAGAAGCTCTTGCCGAAGTCCAGGCGCGCGTAACTGGTGAGCATCAGCCACAGGCGTTCGGGTGCCGGCTTGTCGAAGCCGTATTGCTTTTCGATGTCCTTGATCAGCTGCGGGTCGAGGCCGCGGCTGGCGCGGGAATGGCTCATGGTCTCGCTGGAACCGCCACCGACATTGGCGCCGCCGATGCCCTGAAGGTGCGCGATGGCCTGTTCCACCGGACCACCCGGGGCGGCCTGGACGATGACGAAGTTGACCAGGAGGATGATCACCAGGGTCGGAAAGATCAGCAGCAGGCGCCGCAGGATATAAGCCCACATCAGTGCGGTCCTCCGGGGCTGCCGCGACGAATCCGCTCGGCGGTCATCTGCTGGTTGGTCAGTGGCGTGGTGCTCATTTCCCACCAGCTCTCGATGGCTTCGTCATTGCTCGCCTGCACGTTCGGTATGCCGAAGCGATTCCACCACACGGTGGAACTGCCCGGCGGGTAATAGTTGGGAATCCAGTAATAGTTCCATTGCAGCACCCGGTCGAGCGCGTGGGCATAGTGCAGCATGTCGGCCTGGGTGTTGGCGCGGATCAGGCCATTGATCAAGGTGTCCACCGCCGGGTTCTTCAACACCATGTAGTTGTTGGCACCGGGGTCGGTCGCCGAGACCGAGGCGAAGTAGTTGATCAGTTCGCCACCGGGGGAGGTGGTGACCGGATAGCCGGTGACGATCATGTCGTAGTCGCGACTCATCAGGCGATTGACGTACTGCGACGAGTCGATGCGGCGGATGTTCAGGTCGATGCCGATCTGTTTCAGGGTGCGCTTGTAGGGCAGGAGCAAGCGGTCCATGCCGTTCTGGCTGACCAGGAAGGTGAAGCTCAGCGGCTCGCCCTCGGCGTTCACCAATTGATCGCCCCGGGGATTCCACCCGGCTTGTTCCAGCAGCTCCAGGGCTTGCAGCTGCTTGTCACGAATCAGGCCGCTGCCATCGGTTTTCGGCGCCTCGAACACTTGACTGAAGACTTCATCGGGGATCTGTCCGCGCAAGGGTTCCAGGATCGCCAGCTCACCGGCATCAGGCAAGCGCCGGGCCGCCAGCTCGGTATTGGAAAAGTAGCTCTGCTGGCGGATGTACAGGTTGCGCATCATCTGCCGGTTGCTCCATTCGAAGTCCCAGAGCATCGCCAGGGCCTGGCGCACCCGGCGGTCCTGGAACATCGGTTTTTGCAGGTTGAACACGAAGCCCTGGGCCGATTGCGGCGCTTCGGTGGCCAGGTGGGCCTTTTGCAGGCGACCGTCGCTCAGTGCGGGGCTGTCGTAGCCAATGGAGTAGCCGGTGGCGGAGAACTCGCGGTTGTAGTCATAGGCGCCGCCGCGCAAAACCTGGCGCGCGACATCTGTGTCGCCGAAGTACTCGATGCTGAAATGGTCGAAGTTGTACAGGCCACGGCTGACCGGCAGGTCCTTGCCCCACCAGTCGCGGTTGCGTTCGAAGGTGATGCTGCGCCCCGAATCGATCTTGCCGACCTTGTACGGCCCGCTGCCCAGGGGCGGCTCGTAACCGCCGCCATCGGCAAAGTCACGGCTCTTCCACCAGTGTTCGGGAAACACCGGCAAGGTCGCGATGTCCAGCGGCAGGGTGCGGTTTTCGTTGTTCTTGAAGTCGAAGCGCACGGTCAATGGCGATTCGACTACCACGCCTTTTACGTCGGCGAACTGCGTGCGATATCGCAGGCTGCCCTGGGTCATCAGCAGGTCGAAGGTGTAGCGCACGTCCTCGGCGGTGATCGGCTTGCCATCGGCAAACCGCGCCTTGGGGTTAAGGAGGAAGCGCAGGGACAGGCCATCGTCGGAGCGCTCCATCTGCTGCGCCACCAGGCCGTACACCGTGTAAGGCTCGTCCAGCGAGCGCTGCGCCAGGGGCGAGTAGAGCAGGCCATCGATCTGGCTCACGCCGATGCCCTTGTCTATGTAAGGCAGGACATGGTCGAAATGCCCGATCTCGATCGCCGAACGGCGCATCGTCCCGCCCTTGGGGGCCTGCGGATTGGTGTAGGCAAAATGACTGAAGCCGGCAGGGTACTTGGCGGGCTCGCCGTAGACGGTCAACGCATGTTGCGGTGCGGCATTCACACCGGCGGCGCCCAGGAGCAGGGCCACGGCAGTGAACAATAAAGTCGGGAAAGCCAGTCGCATTTTCAGCCTTAGAGCCGGGTGGTCGTCAACCACGATTTGTACGCTAGCGGCGCGTCCCTCGCCAGCCGTATTACGTATCTGAAACACGACGGCCCACCAGAAGGCGGGCCGCTGCACAGTAAATCCAGGCGTCTATCAGTCCTGGCGGCTGGTCACTTCCAGCAGGTGGTAGCCGAACTGGGTCTTGACCGGACCTTGCACTACGTTGAGCGGTGCGCTGAAGACCACGGTGTCGAACTCCTTGACCATCTGGCCTGGACCGAACGAGCCCAGGTCACCGCCCTGGCGGCTGGAAGGGCAGGTGGAGTTGGCTTTGGCGACTTCGGCGAAGTCTGCGCCACCCTCGATTTGGGCTTTCAGTTCGTTGCACTTGGCTTCGCTGGCAACAAGGATGTGACGGGCAGTGGCTTTGGCCATGGGAAAACTCTCCATTCAATGTACGGTAAAGTGCTGAGCCTACCGGATTCAGTGGGCTATTTCTCCCCAAAGTTCCGTTGCCAGCGCTCTGGATGGCGGGCCTGGGTCAAAGCCCGGCTTTTTTCAGGCGCTCGGCGTGCTGCACATACAGATCGATCGGGTCGACGCGCCTTACACTTTGACCGCCTGACTGGCGAAGGGTGCCCAGATGGTCCAGCGGATAGTCGGAGCGGATGACGGTGCCCAGGTGGGAGCTGTAGCGGCCGACCAGGCCATCGTTCTGCAAGGGCTCGAGGGAGAAATAACGTGAGAGCGCGCGCATCAGTCCATGGGATGGATCAGCTACCTCAAGTCCTTCAGCCCGCCGCTTGCCCTGCAGGATGCCACTCCAGGAATAGTAGCGCACGCCGTTGACCTGTTCGCGGCCCTTGCCACCCCAGGTCTGCGGCAACCCCTGGGGGTACTTCTGGTTGAAGGCGTTCACGCCTTGCGTGGTCAGGGCGTTCAACGCGGCGACGGCATTTTGCGGCATCCGGCCTTTGCCACTGAGTAACGAAAGAAAGTCGGCGAACAAGGTGGCAATGGTCTCGGCCACGATTTCCGGCAGGTGGCCCGGTGTCAGTGCCTTGCGCAGTAGGTCCGCCAGTTCCGAGCCGTGGTTGGGGCCGCTGACGGACGTCACCGAGGCCACCTTGCCGGGCGCTGTCGCGGCGGCATAGCGTGCGGCCAACGCCCCTTGGCTGTGGCCGATCAGATTGACCTTGTCGGCCCCGGTGCCCTCCAGTACCCGCTGGATCTGCGCCAGCAGCTGTTCGCCGCGTACTTCGTTGCTGTGGGTGGCGGACAGATGCGGGACGAACACCCTCGTGCCAGCGTTGCGCAGGGCCTGCCTGACGTCGTGGAAGAGGTGCACGCTGGCGATCCGCTCGAAGCCGAACAGCCCGTGCACCAGCAGGATGGGATAATGAGTCTTTGCATTCCGTTGCATGTTCATTCCTTTTCCAGGGTTCAAGAAAGTGACTTCGACGTCACTCTAAAGACTCCAGCGCCGCAGCGATGCATGAAATGGCCGCTGTGGCCTGGGGAAAAAGGCATAGGCAGGGTACGAATTCTGGTGGCTGCCGACCCATCTTCGGATGAAGACGGGTTGGTGCAGCCCGATCATGCCGGTGGTCAGCGGGTTTGCTGTGCCCGCAGCCGTTCTGCCGCCTGGCGCAACAGTTGCTCTGTCGCGCTCCAGCCCAGGCAGCCGTCGGTGACTGAAACGCCGTACTTCAGCGACGGGCTCAGCGGTTGGCAGCCTTCGAACAAATGACTTTCGATCATCATGCCGATCAGCGAGCGATCGCCCTGCAGGCGTTGTTCCAGCACGTCGTTGAACACGGCGGGTTGGCGCAGCGGATCCTTACCGCTGTTGGCGTGGCTGCAGTCGACCATGATCCGGGCCGGGATCTTCAGTCGAGTCAAGTCGCCGTGGACGCGGGCGACGCTGGCGCGGTCGTAGTTCGGTCCGTGATGACCGCCGCGCAGCACCAGGTGGGTGTCGGCATTGCCCGGGGTCTGGATGATCGCGGGGTGACCCTGGCTGTCGACGCCGAAGTGGCGATGTGGATGGGCGGCCGAGCGCATGGCGTCACAGGCGACGCCGACACCGCCATCGGTGCCGTTCTTGAAGCCTACCGGCATGCCCAGGCCGCTGGCCATCTCGCGATGGATCTGCGACTCGGTGGTGCGGGCGCCGATGGCCACCCAGCTCAGCAGGTCGTCGAAGTACCCGGCGGCCATGGGTTGCAGCAGTTCGGTCGCCACCGGCAGGCCGAGCATGAGCATTTCCCGCATCAGTTCGCGGGACAGGGTCAGGCCGCCGGCCATGTCATCGCTGCCATCGAGGTGCGGGTCGTACGCCAGGCCTTTCCAGCCCACCGTGGTGCGAGGTTTTTCGACGTAGGCGCGCATCACCAGGAGCATCTGGTCGCTGACGTCGGCGCTCAGGCGGGCCAGGTTGTCGGCGTATTCAAGAGCGGATTGCGGGTCGTGGATCGAGCAGGGGCCGACGATGACCAGCAGACGGGAGTCTTCACCGTCGAGGATTGCGCGAACCGCCTGGCGGTGAGTCGCGACTTGCCGGGCCAAGGCGTTGGTCAGTGGCAATTGCTGCTTGAGTTGCAACGAACTGGGCAGGCGCAGGGTCAGCGCTTCGTTGGCAGAGGTGAGGGTCGACAGTGGCAGAGCAGAGACGGACGAATTCATGTTCAGGCTTCCTGGGCGGCGGCGGGTTCATTCCCGCGCGCTCGGCCCTACTGGGGTGTTCGACAATTGGCCGGATTGGCTGCGTGTGTGTGCTTGCCACCTGTGGGTGACCGATCGGAGGCGGCAGGCTGTCCCGAGCGGAGGGTGGTAAATCGCCAGGCGGTAAAACTGTCGTGACGGTAATAAGTGGCGTAGTTCATTTCTAAAATCCTCTTGATGGCGGTGTGTCGCTAAATGTGTTCGGGCCCAAAAAACAAAACCCCCGGTCGGGAGGCCGACCGGGGGTTGAGAATTCTCTGGTGGCGACCCGTTTGAAGTGGGCGCCGTGTGGGTATCAGGCGCGCCAGTGGCTAAACCAATACCCAAAATAAAAGTTTGCCGGAGTGCACACGTCATTCACCCGGGCAGCCGCAACCGAGCGCGGGGCGCTGGCGGTATGAAGCGGTGGGCGGGCGTTGAACATGGTCTGTCTCCGATGAGTGCACCGAGCTTACTAGAGGCTGGTACGAGGTTTCAATCAGAAAATGCTATCGCTCGGCGCCGGCGTTTTCTATCGCTTGAGCGCCGATGAAGATGTGCCACACTTCTGGTTTTTTGCCACGGGATCAGCATGACGCCATTGATCGATGTTGACTGGCGCCCGGCGACCGATCACGACCTCGATTTCGCCCGGGACCTGACACGCATCAATATGCTGCGCTATTACATCCAGCACGATCTGTTGTGGCTGGACGAAGCGTTCGATGTCGCCTGGGCGGGGCGTGACAACCGGGTGATCGTGCACTTTGATCGTCGGCTGGGGTTCGTCAGCCTGAGCCGGGATGCCCGGGCGCTGTACATCCGCGAACTTCAGGTTGGCCAGGCGTATCGAGGGCAGGGGGCTGGTTCCTGGGCGATCGATCAGGTATTGGCGCTGGCGTGCAGGGAAGGGCGCGGGGCCCTGCGCTTGACGGTGTTTGAAAATAATCCGGCGCGAGCCCTGTACGAACGCAAGGGCTTGAAAGTGGTGGGCAGGGACGAGTGTTTCCTGCGCATGGAGCGTGAAGCCTCCGCAGCAATGCTCTGAAACACGCTGGCGACAAGCCCTGCAAGACGAGTGGAAACTTTTTATATAACGCTTGCCGCTAGGTCTGCCAGTTGCTTTTTGCTAAGGTGGCGGGCAATCCAACAAGATCATATCGCGGGGTGTCTGCTTGATTAGGGTGCTAGTAGTCGATGACCATGATCTCGTTCGTACAGGCATTACACGAATGCTGGCTGACATCGATGGCCTGCAAGTAGTCGGCCAGGCAGAGTCCGGGGAAGAGTCCCTGCTGAAGGCGCGCGAGTTGAAACCCGATGTGGTCCTGATGGACGTCAAGATGCCCGGGATCGGCGGTCTTGAAGCCACCCGCAAATTATTGCGCAGCCATCCCGACATCAAGGTCGTCGCGGTGACCGTGTGCGAGGAAGATCCGTTTCCCACGCGACTGTTGCAAGCCGGTGCGGCAGGCTACCTGACCAAGGGCGCCGGATTGCCGGAAATGGTCCAGGCCATCCGCCTGGTGTTTGCCGGTCAGCGCTACATCAGCCCGCAAATTGCCCAGCAACTGGCGATCAAGTCTTTCCAGCCAACCAACGATTCGCCCTTTGACGCCCTCTCGGAACGGGAGATCCAGATCGCGTTGATGATCGTCGGCTGCCAGAAAGTCCAGATCATCTCCGACAAGTTGTGCCTGTCGCCAAAAACCGTGAACACCTACCGTTATCGCATTTTCGAAAAGCTTTCGATCAGCAGCGATGTCGAGTTGACGCTGTTGGCGGTTCGTCACGGCATGGTTGATGCCAGCCTCTGAAAATGACTGAAATCTTCGATCCAAGCGCCTTCCTGTCGACGGTCAGCGGGCGACCCGGTGTGTATCGCATGTTCGACAGCGACGCACGCCTGCTCTACGTCGGCAAGGCCAAGAACCTCAAGAATCGCCTGTCGAGCTATTTCCGCAAAACCGGCCTGGCGCCCAAGACCGCGGCGCTGGTGGCCCGCATCGCCCAGGTCGAAACGACCATCACGGCCAATGAAACCGAGGCGTTGCTGCTTGAGCAGACGCTGATCAAGGAATGGCGTCCGCCGTACAACATCCTGCTGCGCGACGACAAATCCTACCCTTACGTGTTTCTCTCTGACGGCCAGTTTCCGCGCTTGAGCATCCACCGCGGGGCGAAGAAGGCCAAGGGCAAATACTTCGGCCCCTATCCGAGTGCCGGCGCGATTCGCGAAAGCCTGAGCCTGTTGCAGAAGACCTTTTTCGTCCGTCAGTGCGAAGACAGCTACTACAAGAATCGCACGCGGCCTTGCCTGCAATACCAGATCAAGCGCTGCAAGGCGCCTTGTGTCGGCCTGGTCGACCCGCAGGTGTATGCCGAAGACGTGCGTCACTCGGTGATGTTCCTCGAAGGGCGCAGCAATGCACTGACCGATGAGTTGTCGGCGGCCATGGAAGAGGCGGCGATCAACCTCGAGTTCGAGCGTGCTGCCGAATTGCGCGATCAGATTTCGCTGCTGCGCCGGGTCCAGGATCAACAGAGCATGGAAGGCGGCACGGGTGACGTCGACGTGATTGCCGCGTTCGTCAACCCGGGCGGTGCCTGCGTTCACCTGATCAGCGTGCGCGGCGGGCGAGTGCTGGGCAGCAAGAACTTCTTCCCGCAGGTGGGTATCGAGGAGGACGTTTCCGAGGTCATGGCGGCGTTTCTCGGCCAGTACTATGTCAGCAGCCCCGAACGCGACTTGCCCAGCGAGCTGATCGTCAATGTGGTCCACGAAGATTTCCCGACACTGATCGCGGCCATTCACGAGCTGCGCGGTCGCGAATTGACCATCAGCCACAGAGTGCGCGGTACCCGTGCGCGCTGGCAGCAACTGGCGGTAACCAATGCCGAGCAGGCCCTGGGTGCGCGCCTGGCCAACCGGCAACACGTTGCCGCGCGTTTCGATGCCCTGGCAGAAGTGCTCAAGCTGGATGAACCGCCCCAGCGCCTCGAGTGTTATGACATCAGCCACTCCAGCGGGGAGGCGACCGTGGCTTCGTGCGTGGTGTTTGGCCCCGAAGGCCCGATCAAGTCCGATTACCGACGCTACAACATCGAAGGCGTTACCGCGGGCGATGACTACGCGGCCATGCACCAGGCCCTGACCCGACGCTTCAGCAAGCTCAAGGACGGGGAGGGCAAGCTGCCCGACATCCTCCTGGTCGATGGCGGCAAGGGCCAGCTGTCGATGGCCCGCGACGTGCTCAACGAGCTGGCGGTGCCCGACCTGATCCTGCTCGGCGTGGCCAAGGGCGCGACGCGCAAGGCCGGTTTCGAAACCCTGTACCTCAACGACGCCGCCCACGAATTCACCTTGCGCGGTGATTCCCCCGCGCTGCACCTTATCCAGCAGATCCGCGACGAAGCCCACCGTTTTGCGATTACCGGGCACCGCGCGCGCCGCGGCAAGACCCGCCGCACCTCGACGCTGGAAGGCGTTGCCGGGGTGGGGCCGACACGTCGGCGCGATTTGCTCAAACATTTTGGTGGATTGCAGGAGCTGTCTCGTGCCAGCATCGACGAAATCGCCAAAGCCCCCGGGATCAGTAAAAAGCTCGCAGAGTTGATTTATGCAAATCTGCACAGCGAGTAGAATGCCCCCTCACCTCGTAGCCAGTTGTGCCGATGAATATCCCTAATCTGATTACCGTTCTACGCGTCCTGCTCATACCGATCTTCATTTTGCTGTTCTACCTGCCGTACCACTGGAGTTACCTGGCGTCAGCCTCGGTCTTCGCCTTTGCCGCCGCCACCGACTGGCTGGACGGGTACCTGGCCCGACGCCTGGAACAAAGCACGCCGTTCGGGGCCTTCCTCGACCCCGTGGCCGACAAGCTGATGGTCGCCGTGGCCTTGGTGTTGCTGGTACAGGAACACGGCAACCTGTGGCTCACGCTGCCGGCTGCGGTGATCATCGGTCGCGAGATCGTGGTCTCGGCGCTACGCGAATGGATGGCCGAACTCGGCGCCCGTGCGCACGTGGCCGTGTCGAACCTGGGCAAATGGAAAACCGCCGCGCAAATGCTGGCGCTGGTGATCCTGCTGGCCAATCCATCGGACTTCAGCTTCTGGGTCCTGCTGGGCTACACCCTGCTGATGGTGTCCGCGGGCCTGACATTGTGGTCCATGGTCCAGTACTTGCGGGCGGCCTGGCCGCATCTGCGTACCGACGTGCAAAAGAAATAAAACTTTTTTGAATCAAGGGGTTGACGGCGCTTCTGATTTCTATAGAATGCGCCACACCAAGCGGGAATAGCTCAGTTGGTAGAGCACGACCTTGCCAAGGTCGGGGTCGCGAGTTCGAGTCTCGTTTCCCGCTCCAAGTTTTACGCATTTGATGTCGCGCTACTGACAACAGATGTTTTGAGGCCGAGTAGCAAAATGGTTATGCAGCGGATTGCAAATCCGCCTACGCCGGTTCGATTCCGACCTCGGCCTCCACTATAAATAGCCCCGCAGATTAACGTCTGCGGGGTTTTTTATTGCTCTCAGGAAAGTGATGTGTTCCGCAACTTTTGCAAGGCTTTCCGCAACCACCGCACCGATTGCTCATTGACTCACCCACCCATCAGATTTTTCCTACAAAAAAATTGACCGCAAGGCCTTCTGGACGTTAACTGTATATTCGTACAGTATTGGAAGTCGTGCGTCATGAGCTTTGCAATTTTAGGACCTATCGGCCAGGGCGGTCGGAAACTGCCGCTCTGCCTGTTCCAGGTGCCGGCAGGTTTTCCATCGCCAGCAGCGGACCACATCGAGGCGCACATCTCTCTGGATGAGGTGCTGAACATCCGTGCACCGCACGTCTACCTGGTATCGATCACCGGGGAGAGCATGCAGGGCGCCGGGATTTTCGAGGGGGACCTGGCGATCGTGGATCGCTCGCTTGAACCGGCCCATGGCCATATCGTCGTGGCCTTGCTGAACAACGATCCGGTCTGCAAGCGCCTGTGCATTCGCGGCAAGGACGTGATCCTGCTGTCGGAGAACCCCAAATACCCGCCGCGTTATGTACTGGAAAGTGACGAGCTGTCGATCTGGGGTGTGATCACCGGCAGTGTGCGCAGCCATGTCTAAGCCAGTGCCAGTCTTCGGTCTGATCGATTGCAACAGCTTCTATGCCAGCTGCGAGCGGGTGTTTCGCCCGGACCTGGCCAAGGTCCCGATCGTCGTCCTGTCGAACAACGATGGCTGTGTCATCGCGCGCAGCTACGACGCCAAGCCCTTCGTGAAAATGGGCGAGCCGTATTTCCAGATAAAGAACAAGCTCCGCCAGCAAGGCATCGTCGCCTTCTCGTCGAACTATACGCTGTATGGCGACATGAGCGAGCGGGTGATGACGCTGATCGAGTCGATGGTGCCGGCGGTCGAGGTCTACAGCATCGATGAGGCGTTTGCCGACCTGACCGGTATCGAAGGCCTGGACGTACTGGGTCGACGGATTCGCAGCCAGGTTTTGCGCTGCACCGGTATCCCGGTCGGCGTTGGCATCGCACCCACCAAGACCCTGGCCAAGCTGGCCAATCACACGGCGAAACGCTTGCAGGCGCAGACTGGCGGCGTAGTGAACATCTGCGATCCGGTAAAACGTGACTGGGTACTGCGCAACACCGACGTGGGTGAGGTATGGGGTGTGGGCCGGCGCATGAAAGTGCACTTGAACACACTGGGCATCAAGTCGGCCATGGACCTGGCCAAGGCGGACGCCTGGTCGCTGCGCAAGCACTTCAGCGTGGTGATCGAGAAGACCGCCCGGGAACTGGCCGGCACCCCGTGTCTGGAACTGGATGAACCAGATCCGCCGAAGCAGGAGATCTGCTGCAGCCGAATGTTCGGCATGCGGCTCAAGGAGCTTGCACCGATCAAGGAGGCCGTCGCCACCTACATGATGCGCGCCTCGGAAAAGCTCAGGGCGCAGCATTCCCTGTGCAAGAAGATCCGGGTCAGCATCCGGACCGGCATGTTCAACCCCGAGGAAGCCAAATACGCCAACGGTGTGGTGGTGGAGCTACCGTATCCAACGGATGACGTGCGTCTGCTGACCAGGACGGCGGTCGACGCGCTTGATCGAGTATTCCGCCCCGGCTTCGCCTACAGCAAAGCGGAGGTCATGCTGCTGAACCTGTGCCAGCCAGGCGAGTACACCGATGATTTGTTTGCCACCTCGCAACCGGCCGGGGCAAGCCGGGTCATGGCGGTGCTGGACCAGATCAATGGCCGGTGGGGAAGGGGGACGCTTCGCGCGGCCAGTGTGCCGACCAATCCCGACTGGGGCATGCGCCGGGAAATGATGAGCCAGAGCTACACCACGAGGCTGGATCAGCTATGGAGGGTGTCATGTGTTTGATTTCGCGCTGCAGCAAGACCACCCCATCGGCGCGGTCCTTGTGGGGGTAGAAATCGGAGACTTCCCCGGTTTCAGGCATTGGCTGGCGCGGCGGCTGGATGTGCCTGGGTTATGCTGATAAGCTGTTGAAATATAAAGTGATATTCCGGTTCTTGCGATGTGCTGGGCGCGGGGTCACCATCGATCTTGCCCAGCACTGTAAAAAAGCTCCGTAGATCCATGATTTAAGAAGCTTTTTTTTACGCAATCGGCTCGATCCAATCGCCAAAAAACACCGTCGCAAACTTGCTTCACCCGGACGGGATGTATATATTCCCCCCTCTGCTTCACCGCGCTACCGCCCGAATGGCGAAACTGGTAGACGCATGGGACTTAAAATCCCCCGCTCGTAAGGGCGTGCCGGTTCGATTCCGGCTTCGGGCACCATATATATCAAAGGCTTACGCTTGATGGCGTAGGCCTTTTTTGTTGGGCGCAAACGGGGTCGATCTCCCGGAAAAACGCCGTAACAGCGGTTTGGGTGACGGGCGGCTATTGGCCGTTTCGTCCAATGGTAAAGAACGACCCAAAGGAGACGCTCAGCAGCGTCTCTGGGGTCTGAACCGGTTGACTACTGATCAGTAGGGTTTGTCACCGATAATAGCCGCGCGCTCCATCTTGCGATGGCAAGGCGGATAGTCCATCACGGCATAGTGTTGGGTGCAGCGGTTATCCCAAATCGCCACGCTGTTTTTCTTCCAACGCCAGCGCACCTGATACTCGGGATTGTAGGCCTGGCTGATCAGGTACTTGAGCAGGTCGACGCCGGCCTGGTTGTAATCCTGGCCGAAACGGACACGGCCATCGCGGTGGTAATTGACGAAGTGTGTGGCGTAGGCATTGACGAACAGCACCTTCTCGCCGGTTTCCGGGTGGGTGCGCACGACCGGATGCTCAGAATCCGGGTACTGCGCCTTCATCGCCAGGCGCTTTTCCCTGGGCATGGCGGCGGCGAAGGAGGCGTTGAAGCTATGGCTGGCGATCAGGTTGCCAATTTCCTGTTTCACGTCCGCCGGCAGCTTGTCATAGGCCAGCACCATGTTGGCCCACATGGTGTCACCGCCGACCGGAGGGCATTCGATGCAACGCAGCACCGCGCCCATCGGCGGCGATTCACGCCAGGTGGCATCGCAGTGCCAGGCATTTTCATAGCGGTCCGCCGGGTTCTCGGGGGTCTTGCAGATTTGCACGAGGCCGGGCGCTTCGGGATGGCTGGGCAGCATCGGGTGGGTTTCGAGCTGCCCCATGCGCAGGGAAAAAGCCTCGTGATCGCGACGGGAAAGTTTGTCCAGATCCTGGTCACGCAGGAACAGCACCTTGTGTTTGAGCAGTGCGGCGTAAATTTCGTTGAACAGGTCGTCATCGCGCACTGCGTCGCCCAGGTTCACATCGAGCAGTTCCGCGCCGATGGCGCAGGTCAGTTGTTCGACTCGCATTGTGTCTCCATTTACTTGGTCTATGGCCGGGCCGTGGGCGTGACAGATGAAAGCCATGCCTTGAGTGACGGCGGCGCTTGTTATTGTTGATCCAGTTTTTTGGCTGCGGCGGTGTGGGACAGGTGAATCCGCGGGAGGCTGCGGCAGGAGCCGACAACGATGCCGCGCGCCTATCCTAGTTGGCAGGCACGGGCAATCCTGTGCATTTCAGGACGTTTTCTTAGCGCATTGGGACAAAGTCGGTCCGCTCGCGGGCGCGCTCCCTTGGGATCGCCCGTTCCACTTACTCAGGTGAGTGACCCGGGTGTCACCTGGCTCTCTCGGTAGGCTGTGACCCAACTCGATGGCGTCTGGCCAAACTGGCAACGGAACCAGCGGGAAAAGTCACCGGCAGAGGAAAAACCAAGCAGCTCGGCGACCTCATATAACCGGCGCTTGCTGTTGGCCAGGTACTCTTCGGCGAGTTCGGCACGCACGGCATTGATGATGGTGGTGACGCTTTGCCCTTCCTCCGCGAGGTGCCGGTTCAGCGTGCGTCGATGCACGCCGAGGTGCTGGGCAACGCCATCGACGGAACACAGCCCGCCCGGCAACAACATCTTGACCACCTGGCGCACCTGCTGCGCCGGCTCGTCGCGCAGGTTGGCCAACAGCAGGTCCAGGGATCGCTTCACTTCGCGATGCAGCGTCGGGTCTGCCGCGGGAATGGCCGCGTCGAGATCGCGGGCGCGGCAAACGATGGCATTGAACTCCTGGGAAAACTCGATCGCCGTGCCCAGCACGCGGTGATGGACTTCCAGGCTGGCGGGTCGCTCGTGGGTAAAGCTGACCCTGACTGGCCGGAAAGTCTGGCCGCTGAGATTGTTCAAGGTGCGCACGATAATCCCCGTCGCCTGTTCGATCGCCTGGCGCCAGACGCCATGATGACCCTGCATGTTCACACCCATATGCAACAGGACCAGGTCCCCGACATCTTCAAGCCGCAGCTCCACGCCGGCGTTATGCAACCGGGCGTAACGCGCGCAGGACAGCAAGGCTGCGCGCAGGGTCGGCTCTTCGCGAATGAGCAGCGCCAGCATGCCGAAGTTGGACAGTTGCCTCGATTGCGCCAGCAACAGCCCGAACGCCTCATGGCCAGACAGGCGCGCCGACTCTTCCAGCAGCCAGCCGACCGAATCGCTGCTGATCATGATGTTCGGATCGGCCAGGGTACTGGCCGGCAGCTTGGCCAGGCGCAGCATGCGAAACGGGTCCAGCCCTACGGAGCGGGCCACTTGCTCATAGTGGGTCAGGCTGGCACTGCGGGTCAGGGTGTACATGCTGGGCTGTCCCAATTTCACAAGAATGTGTCCTGCGAAGCTTAGTGCAGGACGCCCCGCCAGAGCTACCTTCAGGTCACTGATAATAGTGGAGGCAGAGCCGTATTGGCCATCCGCTGGATAACAACAATAAAACCCATGAGGAGGCTGCATGGCCTTTCACCCAATCGCCGACGATGACGACGCTGGTTGCGTCAACGTTGCGCGTAGATATGCCTGGATTGTCTTTGCACTGACCTTCGGCCTGTTGATTTCCGATTACATGTCGCGCCAGGTGCTCAATGCGGTGTTCCCGCTGCTCAAGAGCGAGTGGGCACTGAGTGACGGCCAGCTCGGCCTGCTCAGTGGCATTGTCGCCCTGATGGTCGGCCTGCTGACGTTCCCGCTGTCGCTGATGGCCGACCGTTTCGGCCGGGTCAAGAGCCTGGCGCTGATGGCGCTACTGTGGAGCCTGGCAACTTTGGGCTGCGCCTTGGCGCAGGACTACCCGCAGATGTTCATCGCGCGGTTCATGGTAGGCGTCGGCGAAGCCGCCTACGGCAGCGTTGGCATCGCGGTGGTGATTTCGGTATTCCCAAAACACATGCGCGCCACCCTGGCCAGCGCGTTCATGGCCGGCGGCTTGTTCGGCGCTGTGCTGGGCATGGCCCTGGGCGGCGCGATCGCCGCCAAGCTGGGCTGGCGCTGGTCATTTGCCGGCATGGCGTTGTTCGGCCTGTGCCTGGCGGTACTGTATCCAATCATCGTCAAGGAAGCGCGCATTGCGCCGCAACGTGCGGCGCGGGCCCTGAACCAGGGCGCGCAGGTCCAGCGCCCGTTGCGCACCCTGTGGTCCAGCCGTTCGGTGGTGGCGACCTATTTCGGCAGTGGTTTGCAGTTGTTTGTCGGCGGCACGGTGATGGTGTGGATTCCCAGCTACCTGAACCGCTACTACGACATGCCGACGGACAAGGCCGGCGGCCTGGCAGCGCTCATTGTGCTGTGCAGCGGTGTGGGGATGATTCTGTGCGGCATGCTCAGCGATCGGCTGTGTCGCAACTCACCGGAGCGCAAGGTCAGCCTGGCCATCGCCTTCTGCCTGGGCAGTTGCCTGCTCTTGTCGGCGGCGTTCGCGCTGCAGGCGGGGCCCGTGCAATTGCTGTTGATTTGCCTCGGCATGTTGATTGCCACCGGGACCACGGGCCCGGCTGGCGCGATGGTCGCCAACCTGACCCATTACTCGGTACACGGCACGGCGTTTGCCACGTTGACCCTGGCCAACAACCTGCTCGGCCTGGCCCCGGGGCCATTCATTACCGGCCGGGTTTCCGACCTGATCGGCCTGCATGCCGCGTTTCAACTGGTGCCACTGGTCAGCCTCGCGGCCGCGGCGGTGTTCTTTTACGCCAAGTGTCACTACCACAAAGATATTGCCCGTTTAACGGGTGACAGCGTCGCAGCCCCTGTCAGTGACGCCGCGTTAGAGGTGAAGTTGTGAGTCGTTTTTCAAGTGTTGATGTGTTTTTCGATCGCCCCTGGAACCTGATCGGCAAGCGCAAGCTGGAGCAGATGCTGATTGGCGAGGAGTCCATGCCATGAGCGCCATTGCTCTCACCCAAGCCCATACCCGCGTGCGCGAATTGGCACCGGGTTTTATCGTCAGCCTGATCGTGGCGGCTGCCGCTTCGTTTTTGTCCGAGCACTATGGTGCGCCGGTCATGCTGTTCGCCTAGTTGCTGGGTATGGCGCTGAACTTTCTGGCGGACGAAGGCCCGTGCAAGGCCGGTGTCGAGTTTACCGCGCGTATGGTGCTGCGCATCGGCGTGGCGCTACTGGGCATGCGTATCACCCTGGAACAAATGGCGGCGTAGGGCTGGAAGCCGATGGCGCTGGGGGTGATCCTGGTGGTGGTGACCATCGGCGTCTCGGTGATCGCCGCCAGGCTGCTCGGCTTTGTTCGGCATGCTTACCGGTGGCGCCACCGCCATCTGCGGTGCATCGGCAGCCTTGGCCCTGGCCGCGGCGTTGCCTAACCATCCGCAGAAAGAGCGTGCGACCCTGTTCACGGTGATCGGCGTGTCGGCGTTGTCGACCCTGGCGATGATCGTCTATCCAATGATTGCTCACGGGTTATCACTGATGCTGGCCTGCATCAACAGCACCGGCTGGATCGCGCCGGCGGTGCAAGGCGGGGTCAATGAGTTCTCGCGCTGGTGCCTGGTGATTTCCATCAGTGCCCTGGGCATGAAAACCCGGCTCAAGGAACTAGCAGCGGTTGGGATCAAGCCGATCCTGCTGATGGTCGGGGAAACGGTGTTTCTCGTGGTGCTGGTACTTCTGTTACTGCACTGGGGTTCCTGAAAACAGGCTTCACACAGGTTTATGGCAGGGCTTCACTGGGCTGGCTCCTCGTTACAGTGAGGCTCACCACCGGTGTGACAAGCACCGGTTTTCGCGGCGACTGTACCAGCAGTCGCCGTTTTTTTTGTGTGCGTTGAAAGGCGGGAACAGCGCTCCCTGTCAGGGAGCGACCGCTTGTTTCTGCGCGCGACGCCACGCCGCTGGCGGCATGCCGAACTGGTTGATGAACCAGCGGGTGAAGGAGCTGGCCATGGAGAAGCCGAACATGTCGGCGATGCTACTCATCGAGTGGTTCGGGTTTTCCAGATAACGGAGCGCCAGGTCACGGCGCACCTCGTTGATCAGGTCGTTGAAGGCACAGCCGTCGTCTTGCAGGCGGCGTTGAAAGGTGCGCACGTTCATGCCCTGTGACAGCGCGATCTGTTCGATCGTGGCGCGGCCCATGGGCAACAGCAGGTAGATTGCCTTGCGCACTTCGAACAGCAACGAAGTGTCTACATCGCTTTGCAGCGAGTCGATGTAGTGTCTGGCATAACTTGCCATGGCCGGGTCGGCATTGGCGTTGACCATGTCCAGACTGGCATCGGAGCAGACGATGCCGTTGAAATCGCTGCCAAACTCCAGGTTGCAGCCGAACAGGCGCCGATGCAGATGCAGGTTCTCTGGCGGCTGGTGCATGAAGTTGACGCTGTACGGGCGCCACTGCGCGCCGAGCAGTGTCGAGCACAGGCCGAACAGCACACCGATGACCAGTTCCGAGGCCTGGCGACTGGGCAGCAGCGATTCGGTGACCATCTCGGCACGAATGATCACCATCCGGCCGGCTTCTTCAACGAAGATCCCCAGGGAGTCATTCATCAGATGACGATAGTGCTCCATTACCTGAAAGGCCTCACGCAGGGTGCGTTGCTGGCTGAGCAGCAGGCTGACCGCGCCGAAGTCTGAAAGCTGGCGCGACTCGGCCATGCGCAGGCCGAGGGTCTGGCAACCACTGGCGACGGCAGAATCTTCCAGCAGGCGCACGGCGGAATCGATGGGTATACGGTTTTCCGGGACTCGCAGTTGAGCCTTGCTCAGCCCGACGACGGTCATGATGTCGCACGGGTTGAATCCGAGGTCCTGGGTGACTTCCAGGTATTTGGTCAAGACGGCGGCGCGAACAAGCTTGGGCATGTGCAGGATCTCCCTCGGCCGATGGCGGCGTTGCTTTTTTCATCGAAGGTGTTTTGCGCGGGAAGAGGGCGCTTGTGGCGGAACTGCTGGCGCCAGCGATCTTCAACCCTGGTCTGGCGTGATGCAGAGCAGGTAGCGCGGATCCATTTTAGGGAGCATGGGCCCGGTGACATGGGCATGGCGGGATAATTTCTTAGCATACTGGGACACAGTCGAAGAGCCTGGAACGATGGCGTAAGGCGCCGCGCTGCAGGTGTTGGCGCTGTCCCAATTTCACAAGATTGTGTCCCGGGAAGCTCAGTGCAGGGCACCCACACGGCGCTACCTTCAGGCCCACAATTGATAAGATGGAGGTAGAAAATGGATACGCGCACTTCAATGCGTATCGGTCAGCCGCTCGCTGCAATGGCGCCTGCGGATGCCGACGATCCTGATGCATTCAACCACTGCTTTGCCGAAGTCAACGGCATCCGCATGCATTACATCGACGAGGGCCAGGGCCCGCTCGTCATCCTGCTGCATGGTTTCCCCTACCTCTGGTACATGTGGCGGCGCCAGATCGTGGCTTTGGCCGAGGCCGGCTTTCGGGTTGTCGTGCCCGATCAACGCGGGTTCGGGCAGTCGGACCGACCCGACGCCATCGAAGCCTATGACATGAGCCAGGCCGTCGGCGACATGGTGGGCTTGATGGCGGCCCTGGGCGAAACGTCCGCGGTCATCATTGGGCACGACCTGGGGGCCTGGGTGGCTCAAGCGTCGGCCCTGTTGCGACCGGATCTGTTCCGTGGCCTGGTGATGCTCAATACGCCGGTGCCACCGCGCGGCAAGGTCAAGCCGACCGTGGGTTTGCAGGCCATGGCGAAAGGAAGGGTCTACCACCACCTGTATTTCCAACAGCTCGACAAGCCGGATCGCGAGTTGGCCCACGATCCGCGCAAGACCTTGAGCAGCGTCTTCTATTCGATCTCCGGCAGCGCCGTCGGCGCCGAACGCTGGCGTCTGTTCGTCGAGGCCGGTGAACCCATTCTCAATGCCTTCACCGAGCCGAAGGGGGAGTTTCCGTCTTGGTTGAGCCCCCGGTCGCTGGACTACTACGTCGCCGAGTACACACGCACGGGCTTTACCGGAGCCCTCAACTATTACCGCTGTCGTGACCGCAACTGGGAAATCACCGCGTTTCTCGACGGCGCGAAGGTCAGCCAGCCGAGCCTGTTCATCGGTGGTGCTGCCGACCCTTCCCTGGAGCCGGTTGAAATCCGCGGCCTCTACGAGCAGATGGACGCCTACCTGCCCGCGCTGCGCAAAAAGGTGCTGCTACCCGGTGTAGGCCATAGCGCCGCAGAGGAAAGCCCCGCCCAGGTCAACGAATTGCTGCTGGAGTTTCTCGAGCAGTCGATGTCCTGTGAGCCAGCGGCACGCTAAGCCACTTCATGGCGTCAACGCAAAAGGCAGGGCGAACGCTACCGGCATCTGCCGTAACGTCCGCCCTGCCTTTGCACATGGACAGGGCTGGATTTTTACCTGGCTACTCAGCTGACAACCTTGACCAGCAGATGATCGCCGAACTGCTCGCGCAGACGGTTCTTCAAGACCTTGCCCGTAGCACCCAGTGGAATCGTGTCGACGAAGACCACATCATCCGGCGTCCACCACTTGGCAATCTTGCCTTCATAAAAGGCCAGCAGTTCATCCCGCGTCAGGGCTGCCTGCGCTTTCCTGACGATGACCAGCAACGGCCGCTCATCCCACTTCGCATGTTTGGCCGCGATGCAGGCCGCCTGGGCGACTGACGGATGGCTCAGCGCAATGTTCTCCAGGTCGATGGAGCCTATCCACTCGCCACCCGACTTGATCACATCCTTGCTGCGATCGGTGATCTGCATGAAGCCATCGCCATCGATGGTCGCCACATCGCCGGTCGGGAACCATGTCTGGCCGGCGTGCTCGAGAAGCGGCGAGCACTCACCTTCGTTTCTGAAATAGTCGCGTACCACCCAGGGGCCACGCACCATCAGGTCACCCGAGGTCGCGCCGTCCCAAGGCAGTTCCACGCCGTCCGTACCGACGATCTTCATGTCGACGCCAAACACTGCGCGGCCTTGTTTGGACTGCACGGCATTACGCTCGGCCGCGGACATGACCAGGTGCCTGGCCTTGAGGGTGCCGATGGTTCCGATCGGGCTCAACTCCGTCATCCCCCAGACGTGCAACACCGCCACGCCGAAGGTCTCCTGAAACCTGTGCAGCATGGCCGTGGGGCAGGCTGCACCGCCAATAATGGTGCGTTTCATGCTGGAGAAAGACTTGTCGGTTTGCTCCAGATGCCCCAGCAACCCTTGCCAGACTGTCGGTACGCCGGCGGAGAGGGTCACCTGCTCCGCTTCCAGCAGGTCGAACAGCGATTGGCCGTCCAGCGCAGGTCCGGGAAATACCAGCTTGGCGCCGACCATGCACGCGATGTACGGGAGCCCCCAGGCATTGACATGGAACATGGGCACAACCGGCAGGATGACGTCCCGCGCCGAGCAGTTCAGGGCATCCGGCAGTGCGGCGGCATAGCTGTGCAATAGCGATGAGCGATGACTGTACAGGACGCCTTTCGGGTTGCCCGTGGTGCCGGAGGTGTAGCAGAGCGTACAGGCGGCTTCCTCGTCGAGATCCGGCCAGGCATAGTCGCAGGCGCCCTGTTGCAGCAGATCTTCATAGCACAGCAGGTTGTCGATACCGGCGTCCGTTGGCATGTGGGCCTGATCGGTCATGGCGATGAACGCCTTGACCGTATGGCAGCGGCCAGCGATGAGCTTGATCAACGGCAGGAAGGTCATGTCGAAGAAGATGTATTGGTCTTCGGCATGATTGGCGATGTAGGCCACCTGGTCTTCATGCAGGCGCGGGTTGATGGTATGCACGATGGCACCCATGCCGCCGATGCCGTAGTACAACTCCAGGTGACGATAGCCGTTCCAGGCAAGCGTTCCGATGCGGTCGGCCGGCTGCACGCCCAGGCCGGTCAGGGCGCTGGCCAACTGGCGCGCGCGACGGTGGCAGTCACGGAAGGTGTAGCGATGGATATCGCCCTCCACCCGGCGGGACACAATCTGAGTATCGCCATGATGGCGGTCGGCGTGTTCTATCAGAGAGGAAATCAACAGCTGCTTGTGCATCATCAAGCCATGCATGGCATCGCTCCGTTCATGAGTCTGAGATCGGGGAGCGGACAGGGTTCTCTGTCAGATTCCACGTCAAGACCGCGAACCGGGACAGCCTGTTTTCCTCCCCTGGATGTTTTGCGATCAGGTTACTGTCCCGGCTCCCCCTTGAATGGAGGGATGCCGGGAGTTCTCCCGGAACTTGGATCAATTGAATGCCGTGAGGTCTTTCGGTGCGATGTCTTGCTGCTCGCAATAGTCGAGATAACGCTTGAGCCCGGACTTCCAGTTTTCCAGCGCGACGATGTTGTCGTTGTCATCGACAAACGCAAGATCGCCATTGACCTGGACCAGGGTCAGCACATAGCCGTCGCCATTGCCGGTGCTGACGACTTCCGGTGTGTGAGTCGACCCGGCCGTCTCGTAGACAATGCTGCCCGGGCCGGCGACCCAGTCATGTTCCTTGTATTTCCACTGGCCTTCGAAGGTGTAGACCATCACCGTGCCCGTGTGGTGATGCTTGGGCAGCTGCATGTCGATCGGCGCCTTCATCATGACGATCCATTCGCCGCGGATCGGGTCGAGCTTGAAGTACTTGAGCAATACGTTTTCCGCATACGGGGTAAACGGAATCCAGGGCAGGGATTCGCCATCGATGACGGCGGTGTCGACGTGTTCGTAGAGCATAGGTATCTCCGTTGATTGTTGTTGTGAGCGGAATTTTTTCGGCGGCCGGGATCGCCCGACCCTCACGGAGGGTCGGGTGTTCTGGCAGCCTGTCAGGCAGTCAGGGTCAGGTCAGCGGGGTGCCCGCCAGGGTCGCGCGCAGCATCTTGCGCGGTGCATTGCCGTAGTCAGCCACCGCGTAGTGCTGGACTTGCAGGTTGTCCCACATGGCAACGGTGTTGGTGCGCCATTTCAGGCGAACCTGGTATTCCGGAATGGCGGCCTGGGAGATCAGGTAGTTCATCAGATGATGAGCCTCGGGGATGAAGTCCTGGCCGTAACGGATGTCCTCGAAATTGAAGAAGTTCGAGAAATGGGTGGTGAACGCCGAGTTGACGAACAACACCTTTTCACCCGTCTCGGGATGGGTCAGCACAACCGGGTGTTCAGCGCCGGGACTCTTCAGGGCCATCGCGTGACGTTCTTCGCGTGGCAACTGGGCGCCAAAGGTCTGCTCGGCGCCGTGCTTGGCATACAAGCCCTCGATCCGTTGCTTGATGGTGTCGGGCAGATTGTCGTAGGCCATCACCATGTTGGAAAACAGAGTGTCTCCGCCGGTTTCCGGACCCAGTTCGCAGCGCAACACCGCACCGCGGGGCGGCGCCTTCTTGTAAGTGACATCGGCATGCCAGAGGTTCTCGCGGCTGGCCTTTTCGACATAGTTTTTAGGCTTGTTCGGATCGAGGTTGCGGTACAGCATCAGCAGCTTGTCCGCCTCCGGATGGCTCGGCGCAAGGGGATGGGCTTCCAGTTCGCTGAATTGCGCGGCGAAATGCTGTTGCTCCATTGGAGTGATGTTCTGGTCACGGAAGAACAGCACTTTGTGCTTGAGCCACAGCTCCCGGATTTGCGCGATCAATTCGGGATCCTCAGCGGCGTCGACAAGGCTGATATTGCTGAGTTCTGCGCCGATGGCGGGCGTGCATAGCTCCACCTTGATCGAATGTTGGCGCACCGACGACCGGATGATGTTCGGTGCCGAGGGAGAGGCTGGTGAAGGGGTGTCCTGGATTTCGGCGATTTTTGTCATTGTTGTCTCCAATCCGTGCTTGTACGGCGGTGCGCAAGATATGCGCCCGTTATAGGTAACTGGCCCCCGCTGATGGGGCGGAGGTAGTGGTCCTATCGTAGATATCCCGGGCACGAGGCTATGAGCGCAGCGGGACAGTTTCTTAGCATGTTGGGACAACGAGCCGAGCGGTCAGGACTCAGGTGAATGATGACCAATGCTCCGGCGCTGTCTTGCCTGCCAGGCCGGAATTAGTCGAGATCGACCGTGTGCCTGTGATTGGCCGAATTGGCAGCGCAACCAGTGCGAGATCTGCTGCTTTCATCGAAGGACTTGTTGTTTCCCATGTGAAGCCTTGCGCTACTGCTGAGCACAGGCGGGGTACTAGATAAAGCCGCTCGCCTTGGCCGCCACGGCAGCCTGGGCGCGGCTGTCGACGTTGAGCTTGGCGAAGATGTTTTTCATATGGCTCTTGATGGTCTCGGGCGTGATGCCGAGCAGTTTCGCCATCTCCTTGTTTGACTTGCCCTCGGCCACCAGTTTCAACACATTGCGTTCCTTGCTGGTCAGGCTGATTGCCGTGCGTAACTGGCTGGCCAGTTGCGTCGCGCTGACCGCGCCCGGCAATAACTGCTGCAATTGCGCTTGCTCGCTCAGGCTGATGTCTTGCTGCAGCGCATAGGCTGCAAGCTGCTGCAAGCGCTCGCAGGCTGGCAGATCCGCGAGCAATTGCCTGGCGCCCGTGGCTTCGACCAGACTGCAGGCCTCCAGCAAGGACCTCACCGCACTGTCCGGCTGCTGGCGTTGCCAACTCACCAGAGCACGACTGGCAGCCAGGCGGATCTGCATCAATCGATGATTGTGCTGCATCGCCAGTTGGCCGAGGTGCTCGGCCTTGGCCAGATCGGCCTGGCGTGATAGACCGGCGGCCTCGCACCACAGGCTGGCAAGGCTGGCGAGGCACTGGTACTCATCAAAACTGTCGCTGGCTGGCGGCGGATGCCCGAGCTGCAATGCCTCGAGTTGCTGGGCACAGGCCAGCGCCTCGTGATGTTTGTGTTCAAGCAAACTGATGCGCGTGCGCTCCAGCAACAGCTGCGCATGCATGCGCGGCCACTCGCGGGTGTGCGCAAGCCGCTCGCCATCTTCGAGAAAACTGCGCGCACCTTGCAGGCTGCCACGGTTGCTGCTCAAACCACTGGCGGTGACAAACACGCTGGCGGCGCAATCAAGAAAGCCCCCCAGTTTTGCGATCTCGATGTTTTCCAGGCTGAGCCGGGCGGCTTCATCCAGGCGCCCTTGCATGTATCGAACATTGGCCAGGAAGCTGGCGGGCATTGCCCGCAGGACCGGCGCCTGGGTCTGCTCGCTGCCCTCCCGGGAGCTGCAACGCAGTGCCTCCTCAAGGATGGCCGCGGCTTGGGAAAAGCGTCCTTGCAAGATCTCGCCAAGCCCCATCAGCGTCAGCCGATAGACCTGGTTGGCCAGGTAGCGGCTGCGCTCCAGTGGTGCGCAGATCGTCGGCGGCACACTGTAGAACGCCTCCCAGCGGCAGGCCCCCAGATGACCATAACCGACCACGCATTGCAGGGTATTGCAGATCCAGGGGTGCTCCTTGAGATGTGGCAGGCACTGTTCTGCCAGGCGCCCGGCAATTTCCGCCTGATCGTCCAGTGCCAGCAACATGGCGTGCAGGGCCTGGCATTCCCAGTAGAGGTCATCCTGTTCATTGAAGCGCTGCAGTTCGGTCCATTCGGCCTTGACCTCGTCGAGTAACTGGCGAGAGTTGCTGCGCGTCATCGCCAGGCCGGACGCCCAGGCCAGCGCCAGTTTCAACTGCGGCGGACTTTGCAAAAGGTGGTCCTGCAACTGGCGTTGCCAGTCCAGCAGGATGATGAAGTCGGCCCTTTCGACCAGCATGATGGCGCAATGCGTGATCCATTCCTGGGCGCTTTCGTTGTCGCCGGCAGCCAATGCGCACCGCACGGCGTCGGTCCAGAGTTGCTCTGCGGCGAACCAATGCGCGGCGCAACGCAGCGCCGTGTTGAGTTCCCGGGCTTGCAACCGGCGACGCAGGTGTTCGCGAAACAACGGGTGGAAGCTGAACCATTCGCCGCTATCGTCCAGCCCGGTAAGAAACAGCTGCAGGCGTTCGATGTCTTCGATCAGGGCATGCCCGTCGGTATGGCCCGTCAGGGCTTGCGCCAGCGTTGCATTGAAGCGTTCCACGCTGGCCAGGTGTGGCAGTTGCCCGGCCAGTTCAGGCGGCAGGCGTTCGAGCAATTCATCGAGCAGCCCGGAAATGCTCTTGGGCAACCGAAAACTGCCCGCAGGTTGTTGGCGCAGGGACAGCAGGCTGGCGCGCAACGCGGCGATCCAGCCTTCCGTGGCCTTGTGCAGGTCCAATACTTCGCCAGCATCGACCGTTTCCAGGCCAGAACGCAGCAGCAGGTCGCGTGTTTCATCGAGATCGAAACGCAGCTGGCCGACGTCTATTTCACGGCAAGCGTCGCTATAGAGGTGCGCGTACAAGGCGGGTGGCAAGTCGCTACGGCCACAAAACACCAGGTGCAGGTTATCCGGTGCATAGCGAATGATCTTGTCGAAGGCGCTGATCAGGACCTGCGGCGGCACGCTGTGGTAGTCGTCGATAAACAGGAAACTGCTCTGCGAACTGCGCTCCAGTTCGTTGAGCAGCAAGATCCCCAGCTGGTCGCCGGGTAGCAGGAGCAGGTCCTTGATCAGGTCTTGTTCCAGATCGTCCTTGAAACCCCGTTGGACCGCCGCAGCCACATGCAACAGCAGGCGCTCGGGCGTGGCATCGGTTTCATCGAGCGTTAGCCAGGCGACCCGCGCGCCACGGGCCAACGCCGCCTGTGCCCAGGCGCTGGCGAGGGTGCTCTTGCCGAATCCGGGCGGGGCCTTGAGCACCGTCAGCGTGGCGTGGGCAATCTGTTCGATCAGTTGCTCCAGACGCGGCCTGGGCAAGGTTCCACGACCGCGGCGCGGAGGAATGAGCTTGGTCGCCAACAGTGGCATTGTCGTTATGGCTGACATACTGACCCGTATTCTTCTTGGAGGAGGGCGTCCCTGGGAATGACCCTTCGACAGTATAGGCATGCACACCGGGAAACCGGGTTGGGCGCACGACGCGGCGCAGGGCACCTCAGTTTGGGCCGGATACGAAAAAAGGCCACCGCTAGGGGTGGCCTGGTGCCGGGTATTCGGCGAACGGTTGCGCTTCAGCGTACGCCAGCGTTACGCAAGGCGGCGGTGGAGTAATCGGCCTTGCTGGCCTGGAAGTCGAAATCGTAGAAGCGTTTCTCCTGGTTGGTCATGCCCAGGGCCAGGTAGCGGCCCGACTGCAGGTCATACAGGGTCTCCAGTGCATAGAAGGGAACTTGGTGATCGTACAGTTGCATGGCATGGGCTTCGGCTACGCGCCACAGTTGGCCGCGGCCATCATAGTGATCAACTTCGGCGGCTTGCCAGGTGTCCTCATCGATGAAGAAGTGGCGCTTGGCATAGATATGACGCTGGCCGGGCTTGAGGGTCGCTTCGACTTCCCAGACGCGGTGCAACTCGTAGCGCGTCAGGTTCTGGTCGATATGGCCTGGCTTGAGAATGTCGTCATATTTGAGCTTGGTGGAGGCCAGTTTGTAGCTGTTGTACGGGATGTAGATTTCCTTCTTGCCGACCAGTTTCCAGTCGTAGCGATCGGGCGAGCCGTTGTACATGTCGTAGTTGTCGGAGGTACGCAGGCCATCGGTGGCCAGTCCCGGTCCATCGTAGGCAACCTGCGGGGCCCGGCGCACGCGGCGTTGACCGGCGTTGTACATCCAGGCCAGGCGAGGTTCTTTGACCTGGTCGATGGTTTCGTGCACCAGCAGCACATTGCCCGACATGCGTGCCGGTTGCAGGACGTTCTGGGTGAAGTAGAACATGACGTTGCTCGGTTCTTTCGGATCGTAGTCCTTGAGCTGCGTGCGATAGGTGAACTGATCTTCAAAAGTTACCAGGGTGCCGGCACCGTTGGCCTGAGGGGTGGCCTGGGTAATCACCCGGCGAAAGCTGCCGCCGCGGTAGCGCGTGATGTGGTTCCATATCACCTCCACACCGCTCTTCGGGATTGGAAAAGGTATCGCCGTGTCGAAGTTTTCCAGGCCGTTTCCGCCCTGGATCAGGTTCGTCGTGGTGGCGTTCTTTTTCACGGCGGCATACACCGAGTCCGGGTTGGCCGCACTGCGGCGCGTCTGGTAGACCGGCATTTTGTAGGTGTCGCCATAACGCTTGAACATTTCCAGCTGGCCCGGCGTCAGGTTGTCCTTGTACTGCGCCAGGTTATCCTTGGTGATGGTGAACAAGGGTTTGTCCGAGGCGAAGGGATCGCTGAGGAATCCGTTGGCATCCACCGGAGCGGCGGTTGCCGGCAGGCCACCGGTCCAGGCTGGAATGCTGCCGTTGGCATTGCCGGCTTTCTCTGCGCCCATGGGCGTGAGTTTTGTGCCCAGTTGTGCAGCCTCTTCGGCAGGAACTGCCGCCATCGCCGCGGTGGACAGGGCAGTGAGGGAGAAAGCTCCGGCTTTGAGCCAGGTTCTTATTGTTTGCATTTCAACTTTCCTCGACAACGTAAGTGGGCCCGGACTTGCGCCGCAGCTCGCCGCAAGTCATCGGCCGAGCAAGAAAGATTGCTCTTGGAACACGCTAACGCACTGAGGCGGCGGGAAATCTCCCCCGTTTGGGGGGCGTCGAAAAGGCCGGGCAGGTATGAGTTTTTGAATCACTCTTTCGTCGCTTACGTTCGGGCGGGGAGAACTGATTAGCTGCGGCGACCAACAAAAACCCAACAGGGGAGCCGCATGAAAAAAACAATAACGCGCGCAGAATTCAAGCTCACGGGGCTTGCTGTAGCCATCGCCCTTGGCTGCGCGGCCCAGGCCCAGGCAGCCAGCTTCAATATCGGCGAAATCGAAGGTACGTTCGACACCTCCCTGTCGGTGGGCGCCAGCTGGTCGGTGCGCGGAGCGGACAAGGATTTCATCGGTTCGAACAACGGCGGCGATGGCCTGGCGCAAACCACCGATGACAGCCACCTGAACTTCAAGAAAGGCGAAACCTTCTCGAAGATTTTCAAGGGCATTCACGACCTGGAGCTCAAATACGGCGACTCCGGTGTGTTCGTGCGGGGCAAATACTGGTACGACTTCGAACTCAAGGATGAAAGCCGTCCGTTCAAGGACATCAGCGACAACGGACGCAAGGAGGGCGCCAAATCCGCCGGTTCGCAATTGCTCGATGCCTTCGTCTACCACAACTACAGCATCGCTGACGCGCCGGGTTCGGTGCGCCTGGGCAAGCAAGTCGTCAGCTGGGGTGAAAGCACGTTCATCCAGAACGGCATCAACGTAATCAACCCGATCGATGCCTCGGCTTTCCGCCGCCCCGGTGCTGAGGTCAAGGAAGGCCTGATCCCGGTGAACATGTTCACCATTTCCCAGAGCCTGACCGACAACATCTCCGCCGAAGCGTTCTACCAGCTGGAATGGGACCAGACCGTGGTCGATAACTGCGGCACGTTCTTCTCCCAGCCGGACGTCGTGGCCGACGGGTGCAATCGCAACCTGGCGGTGCTGTCGCCTGGCCTCGCGCCCTTTGGTCCTGCGTTCGGTTACCAAACCACGTCGGAAGGGGTGATCGTGCCGCGCAGTGGCGACCGCGATGCGCGCGACAGTGGCCAGTACGGCCTGGCACTACGCTGGATGGTCGATTCACTGAATACCGAATTCGGTGGCTATTTCATGAACTACCATTCCCGTGCACCGATATTCAGCGCCGAGGTGGCGAACCAGGCCACCTATCGCGAATCGGCGGGTATCCTGGCCGGTGCTTCGTCTCCCACCGTGCCCGGCGCAGCGCGCCAGGGTGTGGCGATCGCCAATGTGGCGGCCGGCAGTCAGTATTTCATCGAGTACCCGGAAGATATTCGCCTGTACGGCTTGAGCTTCGCGACCACGCTGCCCACCGGTACTTCCTGGACCGGCGAGATCAGCTATCGTCCCAATGCCCCGGTGCAACTCAATACCACGGATGTCCTCTACAGCGGCGTGCGTGGCCTGGCGCAGTTTGGCGGGCCGTTCTCCAGCTTCTCCAACTTTTCGGTCCTTGGGGGCGATCCGGCATCCATTCCGGGTAGCACCGTCCATGGCTATGAGCGCAAGGAAATTAGCCAGTTGCAAAGCACCTTCGTGCACTTCTTCGACCAGGTCCTGGGCGCCGAGCGTCTGACGGTGGTCGGTGAAGTCGGGGTGACCCATGTGGGCGGCCTGGAGAGTAAATCCCAGGCACGTTACGGGCGCGATGCGGTGTTCGGCCCGGGCGCCTTGCCCGCCGATACCTGCCAGGCCATCAACGCGGGAGCAGTGGGCGCCAACGGTAAAAACGTCGACAAAAACTGCAACAACGACGGTTTCACCACCGCCACCTCCTGGGGCTATCGCGGCCGTGCAATCCTCGATTACACCAACGTATTTGCCGGTATCAACCTCAAGCCGAGCGTTGCCTGGTCCCATGACGTCAACGGCTACTCGCCCGGTCCCGGCGGCAACTTCGAGGAGGGGCGCAAGGCCGTCAGCCTTGGCCTGGATGCCGATTACCTCAACACCTACACCGCCAGTCTGTCGTACACCGACTTCTTTGGTGGCGAGTTCAACACCTCCACTGATCGCGACTTTGTCGCCCTCAGTGTCGGGGTGAACTTCTAACAGTTCTCCGGGAAACATTGACTCAGTCCCAGGGCACCGGGGCGCGCACTTGAAAATGGCTCATGGCGAGTCGGCTATCCCCCATTGCGGGGACTAAAGCCTGCAAGGCCATCGACTAGCATGAGCGGCGATCAAGCTTGCGCCCCCGGGCCCTTGGCGAGACAGGAGAGCAGAGTGTCCAGAATGCCCCCCCTTCCTAACGGATTCATTCCCCGCGGCCGGCTGCGCGATGCGTTGCTTGAGGCGCGCTGCCGGCTACGCCTGATCTGGGCGCCGGCGGGCTGTGGCAAGAGCTTGCTGTTGCGCGAGTGCGCCCGCCAATGCCCGGTCGATGTCCCGCTGCTGTGGTTTGATCTTCAAGGTCGGCACCTTCAGGAGATGGAGTGGCTGGATTGCCTGGCTGCGGCCCTGGGTCTGGAACACGCAGATTTTCAATCGGTGCAAACCCACCTGCAGCAGCGGCAGACGCCTGTCTGGCTGATGCTCGACGGTCTGCCCGGTGCCATCGAAGGAAGCCTCGACGACTGTTTGAACCGGCTGATGCAGGCGTCGTCCTGCCAGGTTCAGTGGTGGATCGCCAGTCGTCGCCGGCCAGTCTTGCCTCTGACGCGCCTGTTGCTGGAGGGTGAGTTATTCGAGTTGGGCGCCGCGCAGATGGCCTTGACCGCCGATGAGTTGGCAGCCGTTTTGCGCGACCGCGGGCAGACGGTACAATCCTGGGCTGTCGACGAACTGCTGGCCCGCACCGGGGGCTGGTACACCGGGATCCGCTTGCACTTGCACGGTGCCGGGCAGGGCCATGCGCCAGGCCATGAAACCGACGCCGCGTTGCTCCAGCGTTACCTTGAAGAAGAAGTGCTAGCCGCCTTGCCTGGGGCCTGGCAACAAACCCTTTGCACCCTGGCTTGCCTGCCTGGCTTCGATGCCGGGCTCTGCGAGCATCTGCTGGTATCGGTCGAGGGAGCCCCACCCATCGACCGGTTGTACGAGAGCGGTCTGTTCATTGAGGTACTGGACAACGGACATCAACGCTTTCGCGTTTGGCCGGCCATTGCAGGCGTACTCGCCAGGCAAGTGGCCGAGGCGGCGAAACAGGCGCTGTACCGCCATGCGTGTGACTGGTATCGCCGCCAACATCAGGTTCGGCCCGCAATCGAACTGGCCCTGTTGGCAAGCGACGGCGAGTTGGCTGCCGAGCTCTTGCAGCAATTGCCGTTGGAAAGCTTGTTCCAGGGCCGTGAGCTGGCCCGCGTATTGAGTGGATGCAAGATCCTGCCGCGCGACCTGCTGTGCCGTACGCCGTCGCTGTTGATCCTCGATGCCTGGGCACTGTTGCTCAGCGGCCGCCTCGAAGCGGCAGCGCAAAGCGCCAACCGGTTGCAACGATTCATGCCTCAACCCGGTGCCCGGCAGCAGCGCGAAATGCTCGCACAATGGCAAGTGCTGATCGCCATGATCGCCGCCCAACGTGGTCAACCCTTGCCGTCGAACAGCGACTTGGGCGAGGCACTGGCGTTAATGCCGCCAGCTGCCTGCGCGCAACAGCTCATGACCAGGATGGCCTTCATCGAACTCGCCCAGGTCGACGCTCACCTGGAAACCGCCCATGACCTCAACGGCACGGCCACCCGTCTGGCACGGGAACGCGGCAGCCTTGGTCTGGAGGCGCTTCTGGTCCTGCAACACGTGCAACTGCTGGGCATTCGCGGCGAATTGACCCGGGCCGAGCGTCTGCTGCGCCAGTTGCAGGGCGAACTCAATGGCACCTGGGCGGAGCCTGACCTGCTGTGGGGCCGGACACAGGTGCGCCTGGGCGAGATCCTGCTCAAGCAAGGGCGATACCCGGAGGCTGCCGGGCTTTTTCAAAATGGTTTGCACGCGGGTCTGGCCTGCGAAGACCCGCTGGTCATCGACGCCTACATCGGCCTGGCTGCGCTCGATGCCGCGGCCGACGATCTCGACCAGGCCTTTACTCGCCTGGCACAGGCCAAGCGCCTGATGCAACGGCGCAACATCGCCGAGCCGCTGTACATGGGGCCGCTGGTGCTGGCCTACGGCGAACTGTGGCTGCAGCAAGGACGGCCCGAGCGGGCAGGGCAGGCACTGGAAAAAATCCTGCTGCACTACCGCGGTGCCGGTGCTTGCAAGCCGCCATTTGGCAGCCCGGAGCTGGTCCAGCGCCTGGAACTGTTGTTCTGCCAGGTACGCACGGCCTCGGGGCAGGATGTACGCGTGCAACTGGAATCCATGCTCAAACGGGCCCTGGCCCAGGGGCGACGGACCCTGGCCTGCGAACTCTGGCTAAGTCTGGCCGAAGCCCAATACGCCCAGAATCTGCAAGGCAAAGCGCAAATGAGCCTGCTTGATGGACTGGCGCTGGCCCGACAAATCGGCCTGAAGCACGCACTGCGCGTTTGCAGTCAGCGCAGCCCCGGCTTGATGCGCTGGGGCAAGGACGTCTTCAACGACGCCACGGTCTGCACCACGGCGGTCCTGCTCAGTCAGCGGGAACTGTCGGTACTGGAAATGATTTCCCGGGGCTTATCGAATCAGGAAATCGCCGAATCGCTGTTTATCTCTCTTCATACCGTGAAGAGCCATGCGCAGAAAATCAACGTGAAACTGGGTGTATCACGCCGGACTCAAGCGGTGGTCCGCGCGAAGATGCTCGGTCTGGTGGCGTGACCCGGCAGCACCACAAACACAAACCTGAGGTGACGAATGAAAAACAAGCTGTTGATTTACGGGGCCAATGGCTACAGCGGCGAACTCATGTGTCGCGCAGCCGCGCAGAGAAATCTCGATGTGGTGATTGCCGCGCGTTCCGACACCAGGCTGCGCCCATTGGCCGATGAGCTAGGCATCGAATATCGGGTGTTCGCCCTGGAAGATGCCGTGGGCGCTCTGGACGACATCGCTGTCGTGCTCAATTGTGCCGGGCCGTTTTCGGCCACGGCACGGCCGCTCGTGGAGGCGTGCCTGGCTCTGGGTATTCACTATGTGGACATCGCCGGCGAGCTGTCGGTGTTTCAGATGTGCCATGAGCTGGATGCACGGGCCAAAGCGGCCTCGATACTGCTCTGCCCGGGAGCGGGTTTCGACATTGTGCCGACCGATTGCCTGGCCGCCAGTCTCAAGGCGCGCATGCCCGACGCCCAGCGTATTGACCTGGCGTTTTCGTTCGGCACGCGACCCAGCGCCGGCAGCCTCAAGACCCTGGTCGAAGGCATCCGCCTGGGTGGCCTCATCAGGCGCGACCATCAACTGAAAAAAGTCTCCAATGGCTATCGCATTCGCCGGGTTCCCTTCAAGGATCGCGCCCGCTGGAGCGTCACCATTCCCTGGGCCGACGTCTATACCGCGGGTGTATCCACCGGGGTGCCCAACGGTATGGTGTACACCGCGCTGCCGTTAGGCGTGGGGATTTTCCTGCGTCTGACTTCGGCCATCAACGGCCTGCTGGCAACCCCCCCGGCGCAACGCTGGCTCAAGCATCTGATCGACAGATTCTACACGGGCGGGCCGAGCCACGCAGAGCTGGACAATCACCGTACCCAGTTCTGGGGAGAGGCGGTGGACACCGATGGCCGCAAACTCACGGCAGTGCTTTCGGCGCCGAGTGTCTATCGACTGACCGTGGAAGCCGGGCTGGCCATCGCTGTGCATTGCCTGAAAGGGACTGTCGCGGGTTTCCATACCCCGGCCATGCTGATGGGCAACGAGTTCATTCAATCGTTGCCCGGAGTGGAGTGGGAACACTAAGCGTCTGCGGGGCAGGGCGGTGCGATTATTGATCTACACTGCTTCGTGTCTTTCCTGACCTACCCCGGCAGTGCATTTCGTAGGCCACGATTACATTCAACAATTGATGTGCTCCCCAAGGCAGGATTTCTGGTGCGCGCGATTCATGGCCAGCCATTCTGCGGGAGCCAATGCAGGGAGACGCTCAATGCATCAACGCACACTTCTGGGGGCAATCATGGTTTCGGCCATCCTGCCCCTGTGTACGGCTGTCCAGGCCGCAGCGGCCATTCCATCCTCGATTGCCACGCCCGACCGGGTCGAATCCAGCCTCGGCCCCCTCGAATACAAGGATGGTGCACCGACTAAAGAGACGGTCACCAAGGCCTATGACTACCTGGACCTGATGCATGGCGTCGAAGCCTTCGTCAACGCCTACCAGGGCGCCTCGGTCGCCGCCATCTTCAAGGGTTTCCAGGAGGCCGGCATACCGAACAACACCGCCTTGATCTTCTCCGGACTGATGGACGCCAAGTCGCTGTTTCTCACGGCCAACGCCGATACCGTGTATTTCTGGGTCAACCTGGACGTCAGCAAGGGCCCGATCGTGGTCGAGACGCCACCGCTCTCGCTCGGCGTGGTCGACGACATGTGGTTCCAGTGGGTGACCGATTTCGGACTGCCCGGACCGGACCGTGGCGAGGGCGGCAAATACCTGTTCCTGCCGCCCGACTACAAGGGCGAGGTGCCGGAGGGCGGTTACTTCGTGAAGAAGATGGGCACCACGCGCGCCACGCTGCTCGGGCGTTCGTTCCTGGAAAAAGACGACCCGAAACCGGTGGTCGCGCGGATCAAGAACACCCTCAAGGTCTATCCCTACCTGCCCGGCGGCTACGGCACCAGCATCGGGACTGCCTTGCAGGGCAACGCAACGCTGGCGCGCACACCGGAGCACCAGCTGGACTGGTCGTTCCTGCGACCCAAGGAGCCAGTGCAGTTCACCGAAGGCACGGGCAAGGTCATGAACACGGTGCCACCGAGCGACTTCAGCTATTTCGAGTTACTCAATGATGTGGTGCAGAAGGAACCGGCGACGGCATTCTCCACGGAAATCATGGGTTCGCTGGCCGCCATCGGCATCGTCAAGGGCAAACCCTTTGCGCCCGATGAGCGCATGAAGAAGATCCTCACCGATGCGGCGCACATTGGTAACGCGGCGGCGCGCAGCCTGAATTTTCGCTTCCGGCCCTCGGACGGCGGCTACTACTACCCGGATTCCACTTCCTGGTTCAACCCGTTGTTCCTCGGCGGCTACAACTTCGAAACGCCACCGCCACAGGTCAGCCCGGAAGGCGCTATCAGCGTCAATCCACCGACCGGGGCGCGCACCCTCAATGTGCGCACGACGATGTTCTTCGGCTACACCTTCATCACCCCGGCGATGATCATGCGCCTCACCGACATCGGCTCGCAGTACCTGGTCGGCGTGGCGGATGCCAAGGGTGAGTATTTCGATGGCAGCAAGACTTACAAGGTTACGCTGCCGGCGAAGATCCCGGCCGGGAAGTTCTGGTCGTTCACCGTGTATGACAACCAGACCCGCTCGATGCTCGACACGCCGCAACGCTACCCGCGCGCAGGCAGCCAGAACTATCCGACCCCGGCTGCGGTGCCGAGCAGCGATGGCTCGACTACCGTGTACTTCAGCCCGAACAAACCCGACGGCGTGGAGGCGGGCAACTGGATTCAGACCGATCCGAACAAAGGCTGGTTCACCATCCTGCGGCTGTACAGCCCGCTCGAAGCCTTTTTCAGCAAGACCTGGAAGCCCGGCGATATAACGTTGGTCCAGTAGCGAGTGCAACGGCGCGCGGACTGCGCGCCGGGAACGCATGTGAGTTTTAGTTAACCCACATCATCAACCAGCAAGGGAAGTGAATCGTGAGAACAGCACCCACTACCATGGCCTTGAGTCTTGCGCTGGCGGCGATCATCGCCCCGCGCCTGAGCCTGGCGCAAGCGCCGGACATCCAAGTACCGATTCCTACCGCCGTCAACCAGGTGCCTGGCCCTGTGGCCGGCAACGTGATGACCCAGTCCTATGTCGAGATGGTCGGTCGCATGGCGTATGTATGGGGTTACCCCATGGTCAACGCCTATAACCGCCGCAAGGCCTTCTCCGAGGCACCGAAGCCCGGCTTGCTGGGCGGTATCATTCCGGTCGCGCCGGTCGGCCAGAACGCGATGCTGACCAGCTATGTCGAGCCCCAGCAACGCTTCATCGCCTGCCCCAACCAGGACGTGGTCTATGGCGCAGGCTTCACCGCGCTCGATACCGAACCGACGGTGATCCAGGTGCCGGACTTCGGCGACCGCTTCTACGTGTATGCCTTGTACGACGCTCGCACCAACGAAGTGGCGCGCATCGGCAAGCAGTACGGGACCAAGCCGGGGTTTTACCTGATTGCCGGGGACAACTGGAAGGGCACCGTGCCGCCGGGCATTACCGCCGTCGCCCGTTCTTCGACCGACCTGGTGTTCGTGATTCCCCGGGTGTTCAAGGATGACACGCCGGCCGACACCGCGGCCGTGCAGCCGCTGATCAACCAAGTGGTCATGTACCCATTGAGTCAGTTCGACGGCAAGATGAAAACCGTGGACTACGCCAAGCTTCCGCATTTCCCGGCTCCGGCGGGCAGCGGCGGCGAGACCAAATGGGTGAGGCCGGCGAGCTACTACGATGATCTCGCGGACGTGTTGAAACGCGTGCCGCCGCTACCGGGCGAAGAAGCCCTGTACGCCTGGATCCGCTCGGTGTGGGAGGCCGCGGCGAGCAACCCCGAGACCAAAAAACAGCTGGTGGACACCTTCGCCAAGGCCGATGCCGACCTCATCGACCCCCTGTTCCACTTTCGCTACAACGGTCGGCCCATCGGTCGCGGCTGGACCGCTCCGGCCAACGCGTCACAGTGGGGCACCGACTACCTCAACCGTACTGCCATCTCCAAGTCGAGCATGTACCAGAACACGCCCGAGGAGACCCAGTACCAATTCAAGGAAGACGACAGTCAGGGGCAACCCCTGGACGGCAATCATCAATACACGGTGACCTTTGCCAAGGGGCAGACGCCACCGGTCAAGGGCTTCTGGTCGTTGACGCTGTACAACGCCGAGCACTTCTTCCACGCCAACCCCTTGCAGCGCTTTTCGCTGGGCACCAAGAACAAGACGCTCAAGGACAACCCGGACGGTTCCCTGACCCTCTACCTCGGCGCCAAGTCTCCGGGTGCAGACAAGGAAAGCAACTGGCTGCCAGCTCCCACGGGGCCGTTCTCGTTGCTGCTGCGCAATTACTGGCCTGAGGCCTCGATCATCGACGGCAGCTGGACGCCGCCTGATGTGGTGAAAACCAACTGACCCTGATGCGGTTTGCCCGTGTAGCGACAGTCATTCACTTGCCTGCCCGGCAATCGGGCAGGCAAGGCCTGCACAGGCATCTACGTTTTCAGGCGGACATTCGGGATCCGCTGTTTTTTATGCCCATGATTTGAGGCGCGCTGTTTTTGATCAGCTATGGTAAGCCGGTACACAACCCACTTGGCAGATCATCCATGAACGCCTACCTCACACTGTTCTTCGGCATGTTCACTACCCTGCTGGCAATCATCAATCCACTTGAGGCCATTCCGGTATTCCTTGGTCTGCTGCAAGACAAAGACGCTGTCGAACGGCGTCGAGTGGCGCGCAAGGCTTGCCTCTATGCGCTGCTGCTGATGTTTTTCTTCTTGATCTTCGGCAACCTGCTGCTGCGCCTGTTCGAGGTTCCATTGAGTATGATTCGGGTGGTCGGTGGGCTGATCCTGATGCGCATCGGCTTCGAGCTTTTCGCCCCTTCGCCCAACAGCAACCTGATTCCAAGCGCTGGCAAAGGCGACCAGGACGTATCCTTCATACCCATGGCCATGCCGATCATGTTCGGCCCCGGCGCTATTGCCACCGTGATCGGCTTGACCAGCACCATAAAAGATTCCGACCGCGCCATACTGTCCTTCGCCGTGGTGGCACTGGCGATTTGTGCCACTATGTTCACAACCTACCTTTCTTTGGCTTACGCCAATGTCATCCTGAAAAAGATTGGCCCGCAAGGCATTGACGCAGCGACCCGCATCGTCGGCTTCTTCGTTTCGGCGATGGGCGTCGGCCTGATCTTCCACGGGACGGTGGAGTTTCTCCAGTCGTATGGAGTGCTGCTTGACGGGGTAGCAAAGTAAGTGGTTCTACCTGCCTGCCAATACCACACGCTGTGAAGCAGCTTTGTTGCGCTGTTCTATAGTTATTTGCGCCACTGCCTCTGCCTGGGCATGCCGGCTCAATCAACTACTGAGGGACCTCCAATGAAAGCGAAACAACTATTCGTCGCTACCCTGGCAATCTTCGTCAGTTCTGCCGCCCTGGCCGCCAAGCCGCCCACACAATCCGTTGACAAGTGGACGTGCGGCGATTTTGTGGAGTTGGATGAGACGTATCAACCTAACGCCTATTTTCTGGCTGAGGGCTTTACAAAATCAGGTACGCCAGTAGGAGCGGTATTGGATGTCGATGCCACCGAAACGGTGGTTCCCAAGATTGTGGCGGCCTGCAAGGAAGACCCGAAATCGTCTTTTGTGGGCGCCGTGAAAAAAAGCCATGCCAAGTAATCGCTGAGTATTGCTGATGTGACTTTTGGATACCTCGATAGGCAGTAGATCTGCCTATCGAGGCAGTAGTCGAGGTTATCCCGGCATTGGTACAACGGTGTAATAAACGCCATTGGCCCCGTAGGCCGGTCGCACCCAGGAATCCCCGCACTGATAGTACGTGCCACTGGAAACGGTCCTCAGCCCGCACCCCGATGGCAAGCTGACAAATGTCGAACCCATGGGCATGGTAGGCGGCGCTGCGGCCATCATCCCGGCGTTGTAGCCTGCACCATAGGCATTGTTGCTGGCATTCGTATTGGCAGCATCAGCCATGGCTGCCCTGGTAACCGCGCCAACGGCCGCCGCGGCGGCAGGACTTACGCTGTCAGTGTAGCCGCAGTTATAGCAACCACTGCTGGCATAGACAGCAGTGGGCGGGTGGTAGTAGGTGGTTCCGTAGCTCGAGGGATGGTAGACCGTTGTGCCATAACCGTCCGCATGATAGCCACTGGCACTGCCCCCATACTCGCCTTGGGCGTGCCATGAGCCTTCGCCGCCATAGGCCGTTCCTCCTTCGGCCCCGGTGCCATGCCAGGAGCCCTCGCCCCCGGATGCGGTGCCGCCATTCTCGCCCCTGGCACTCCAACTGCCATCCCCCCCGGAGGCCGTGCCGCCGCGAAAGCCTGAGCCGCTCCAACTGCCATCCCCCCCGGAAGCCGAGCCGCCGCGATAGCTTGAGCCGCTCCAACTGCCACCCCCTCCTGAAGCCGAGCCGAATTCACCGGAGTGGCTCCACGAGCCACCGCCTCCCCATGTGCGCCCAAAACCGGAAGTGTGCGACCAGGCCGCAGCCTGATCACAGGTGAATGCCACAACCAACAGGCCGGCAAGCCTCAAGGTTGATCGAGTCATGGTTCATCCTCCTTACTCAGGGTTTTACTTGCAGCGGTTTAACCCCAACCGGGGGGCGCATGTCTGGCGGCGGGGCAAACTCGATCTGTCGGGCCTTGTCGATGTGTTCTGGTTTGAAGTTGTCCACTGACAATGCCGAGGCAAGCTTCCAGTCGCTGAACGCGACCTGATGCCGGGATTGGCTGGGATCATCGCGAAACACTGCACGCAGCATGCGCGGAAGCTTGTCCTGCGCGCCGATCCAGGCTTGGACGAAGACGATGTCATTGGCGTAAGCGATCACATCAGTCGTGGTATCCCCGATCACCGTGGACTGTCCGATGAAAAACGCCAGACGCATATCCCTGGTCAAATCCTCATAAGGATTGGCGACGATCACATCCGTAAAAGGAAAGTAGATTGCGGCACGCTGGTACGCAGCCTCAAGGGTCGCATCAATGGTGGGTGGCGCATCCGCTTGCGCCAGCAGGTTTTCCGTCGGAGCAAAGGCATAGGCACGCTTGCCGTCATAGTAAAACTCGGTCGCAGGACCATCACCCGAAGTCATTACGCGTAGGTGATCAGGCCGTTGCACGTCGACTTGCGCCACCGTGCTATAGGCCAAGGGCGGCCCAAGCCGGCTGGGCTTTTCGTAGGTCGTGATGGCTGTGAAGCTCATACCCTGTGAGCCAGCCAACTTCGCGCTCATCGCCTGCAGAACTTCCAGCGCCCTGGGTTCCAGTTGAACCGCAGGCGCAGGAGCAGTGACGGCTTTTTCTGCTGCCTGTAAGGGTGCTGCGAACAGGCCGATCAACAGCCCAAGCGAGAGCAATCGGATATGTTGATGGAGTGCCAACATCGTTCTTCTCCGCAGAAGTAAAGACAGGTCACCTGACCGCTTGTGCGATATCTCCGCAAAAAATATCGACGCTGCCATCCTCGGGAGTCGTACGCACGACGATGGAGTACTTCCCGGACAGCAGTTCAGGGACGGCGACAGGCGCAGTTCGGTAAAAAGTCCAACCGGCTTCAGCAGCACGTTGAGTGGTAATCCTGTTGTTCATGTCATAAGCGGCTGGGCCTGGCTGCTGGCAGCTGCCTTTGTTGACAAAAGTGTAGAGACGCAACGGCAGAGTGGTTCCGTCAGGGACACCAGAAATGTAGAAGTCAAAACTGGTTTCATTATCCACAGTGGTCAGAGTCGTACTGCCGATCTGGCCAGTATTCTGTTGGGTAGCGGTCAACGGCAGTGTCACCGGATGGCTGGAGGAACTGGCGCAGCCCAAGAGGCCTGCCGAGCCCAATAGCATTACCAGCGGGGCGCTGTATTTCATTGGCAATCTCCATCAATGAGTTGGCTGAGGCTCGAGCTGTTATCTACACCGTCGAGGGCATTGCAGTAGCGGTGAAACAGAAATTATTCCGGCCTGAATTAAATCTACTTTGGAAACAACAGCGTAAACGCTACCCGAAATCCCCAGCCTTCAGCACCGTCTTTCGGGCTGTCAGCCCAGTAGCGCGGTCCGGCCTGCAAGCTCATGGGTTGATGACCTACTTTGAACAACTGGGTCACGAACAGGTTGATCGGCACCGACCATTCGCGGGTTTGCCAGTCGTAGGTGGATTCGGTGTTGATGCCAAAGGTTGTGTAGGTATGGGTGGTGTAGCTGAAGAACGGTTGCAGGAACGTCTGGTTGATCTTTTCCTTGTCGTCGGGCGGGCTGCTTTCCACGGACCAGATGTGGTTGGCCAGAATACCGCGAGTCCAGCCATGGCTTTGTTTAAGCGCCACCACCGTAGGCCCGGCGCCCCATTGCTCAGCGCTCAGCAGGTCATCACTGCCGGTCGGCACCAGAATCACTGGGCCGGCCCCCAGAATCCAGCCGCTGGCGGTGGGTTCCTTGGGTGAAAAGAAGAAGCTCTGAGTGATATCACCGATCCCGGATTTGTCGGCTTGCCCGCCGGGTACCAGGCCATGTTGGTCAATGACCGGCAGGATGGTTCGGGAAATCAGGTTCCATTTCTCGTTGATGCTAAAAGGCAACACGGGCTGGATATTGGTGACGCTTTGATAACCCTCGCCGCTGGGCCCGAGCTTCTGGTTCCAGTTGTATTGAATGGGCACGCTGTAGAGCGCCGCCACCGGGTTCAGCGATTGCTTGGCCAATTCCGCCTGGCTGTCGGCGGAGAACCCGATGTTGGGCCAAAGGGTTGCCAATGCCATGACAGGCATGAATTGAAGAGCTTTATTCATTCGCACACCTTTGCGATTTCGAAAACATGAACTACCACTTAGTGGTCTGTCCCCGGCTCCATCCAGCGTAGTTCAGACTTTCTGAATCAGAACTAATTTGGATGTTCGAGAAAGCTTTCTTGTCGAGGTAAGTCCATGCAACTAAGGAAGGCTGCGATTCCAGCTGTGCTTGTTCTGTTCTGCCATCAGGTGCAGGCGGGCGGCATCATGCTCTACGAAATCGGCACCGATAATGCCGGCCTGGCCAACGCCGGTGCCGCCGCCCGGGCGCAGGGCCCCTCGACGATCGCCTCCAATCCGGCGGGCATGAGCTACCTGCCGGGCACGCAAATAACCGCTGGCTTGCAGGTGCTGTACGGCCGCCTGAAATTTGATCGCGACGAGGATACCAACGTCGCGGGCAGTAGCAGTGGCAACGCTCTGGACCCCATACCCGGTGCCAGTTTTTTCGTCAGCCATGAACTGGACGATCACTGGAGCGTCGGCTTCGGCCAGTACGCCGACTTCGGCCTGGCGGTCAATTACGACAACGAATGGTCTGGCCGCTATTTCTCCCAGAACGCCAGTCTGGGTGGTGTTTCTTTCGTGCCGAGCGTGGCCTATCGCTTTGACGAACAATGGTCGATCGGTGTCGGCGTCAAGGCCATGTACGGCATGCTGCAAGCACAAACCGCCATAGATCGCTCGCCGTTCGGTCTAACCGATCGTGGTGACGGGCAATTCAAATACAAAGACGAGGATTGGGGGTTCGGTGCGAACGTGGGCGTGATCTATGCCCCGCAATCCGGAACCCGTATCGGCCTGACGTACACCAGCAAGGTCGATCTGGATTTCGAGGACGGCCTGGACATCAAAGGCAATGGCCCGGCGCTGGAACGCCTGGATGGCGCCAAGACCAAACTGGACATGACGGTGCCGCAAACCGTCACCCTGAGTCTGTTCCAGCAACTGGACCGGCAATGGGCCTTGCTGGCTTCGGTCAACTGGCAGGACTGGTCAGAGTTCGGCGAGATTGCCGCCCAGGTCGACACCTCAGCGGGCAACGCCCGTTCGACCACCGTCGATGCCGACTTCAAGGATACCTGGCACCTATCCCTTGGTGCGCAATACCAGGCCACGCAGCAATTGCTGTGGAACGTCGGCGTGGCTTACGACAGCAGCGCCGTGTCGGACGGCAATCGGACGTTCACCGTGCCCATGGACGAATCCTGGCGCATTGCGACAGGCGCCACCTATGCTCTGAACAAAGAGACAGACATCAACGTCAGTTGGGCCATGATCTGGATCGGTGACATGTCGGTGGACCAGACCAAATCCCTCTCTGGCAATCGAACTTCCGGTCAGTTTGACAATGCATGGATTCAAGCGCTGACCGGGAATATGACCTGGCGATTCTAATGCCCTGCCATAACAAAGACGCGTCAAACCAAGGAGTACACACCACGATGAATCTGTCTCGAAAACTGCTTGTCGGCACCGCGCTGGCCAGTCTGTTACTCGGCGGTTGCACCTCGAAAGTCACCGAGCAAACGCAGTACTCCGGTTTCCTCTCCAACTATGACAACCTGCAGGAAGTCGACACGCCCAGCGGTGGAACGACGATGCGCTGGGTCAGCCCGTCGTGGAACCCGAACGCCTATGACACCGTGGCGTTCAACAGGCTGGAACTCTATCCGGCGCCCAAGCCCAATGAACGAATCAATCAACAGACGCTGGCCGATATTCAGAACTACATGACCAGCAAGGCGCGAACCACACTGGGTCAGAAATACCGCCTGGTGTCGAACATCTCAGAGGCGCCGACTGGTTCAAAACCGCTGATCATGCGTGCGGCGGTCACCGGAGTGAGTGCCTCCAACGAAGGCATGAAATGGTATGAAGTGGTGCCCATCGCCGCCGTTGTCGGAGCCACACAGGCGGCCACCGGTCACCGGGATCAGGACACGAACCTGTTCATCGAAGCCGAGCTCATCGATGCGAAAACCAACCAGACCGTCGCCAAAGTGGTTCGCAAGGTCTTTGGTAGCACCCTGGAAAATGAAAGCCAGAAAATTACCGCCCAGGACTTCAAGGCCGCCATCGATAAATTGAATGTTGATCTTTGGGCGTTCATTCGCAGTTGAACCTTAGCGTAGCCGCCACGGCGGCTGCTCGAAACTCTCAAGCAGAGGATTGCTGACATGCGTCTTAATTCATCGCTTCGATGCGCAAGCTTGCAAAGACCGTTACTAGTGGCCGCGCTGATGACCAGCGTGCTGATGCTCGGTGCCTGTGCGTCGGTGGATGCGCAGACAACCGCTTACGTCGGCGTCGAGCACCCCGCGCCAACCCTGGCCAGTGAGGTGCAGATACTCCGTACAGCGCCGACGCGGCCCAACGTGCGGTTGGGCGAAATCCTGATCGATGCCAGTGTCGACCCGGCACCGCCCATCACCCAGGTCGAACAAAAGCTGCGCGAAGAAGCAGCCAAGCTTGGCGCAGATGCAGTGGTTGTCGTTTATGACCAGATCCAGCCCGTCGCTGCCTACGTGAGCGGGCCACTCTGGAGCCGTGACATCGAAACGATTCAGGGACGCAAGCTCAAGGGCATTGCCATCAAATATCAATGACGAGGTACACCGCTATGAAAGCAATCATGTCCTGGCTGACGATCACATTGGCGGCTGTACTGATCAGTGCCTGTTCGGCCGTCAGCTCAACCGACGGCGGCGCCGGTGAAGTTGAAATTCGCTCAGGCACAATCGAGCAGATTTCGCTGACACAAATGCAGACCAATCACGACAGTGGCGTCGGTGCTGTCCTCGGTGGCCTGGGTGGCCTGGGGATCGGCAGCCTGATTGGCCGGGGCACCGGGCGGGATGTTGCCATGGTCGCCGGCGCGCTCGCCGGGGCGGTGGGTGGTAATTACGCCGAGAAGAAAAAGTACGATCAACCGGTAGAGGCGCAGCAGATTATCGTGCGGGTCAACAGTGGCGTACTGGTCTCAGTGACCCAGCCGATCAATCCCTCCCTGGCTAAAGGGATGAAGGTGTATATCCAGGGCTCAGGCAACGATGCTCGTGTGGTTCCGCAAGGTGGTTAAGATTCATCCGAGGTTTTTGAACGCTGCACTGTTCCCCAGGCACTTGTAACAAGGACCTGGGTAACCGTAGTTATTCACTTGCCTGCCCGGCAATCGGGCAGGCAAGGCGGACCCCCTAAGCTGCAAGTCTGAACACCCCCCATCCCCCATCAAGGGGGTCAATCCCCCTCGTTCCTGCGCATACCATCCAGCTCGTCCTTGTCGCGACAGCCGCGCCTTGCGTGCGGCCCGCTGCCGCCATTTCCCGAGAGAAACAATAATGACTGGGTATGCCTTGCGAGTGGAACTTGAACCAACCGGCCTCGATGCCGACCTCAACGAGCTGGAATCGGCGATGCAGCAAAGTGCGCGGCGCTTTGCCTGCAATGTGATGCGACCGCTCGGCCAGCAGCTCGACCAGATGACCCCGGCGCAGGTGATCGCCGCCGACTCGCCGTTGTGGCAGGTGTTCGAGGAGTTCGCCGGGCTCGGCCTGAACCTGGCCGATCTGCAGGCTTTGCCGGCGGCCGATCGCGCACGCCTGATGAGCCTGGTGTTCGAGGAATTGGGGCACGGTGACGGGGGCCTGGCCGTGGTGCTGGGCGCCGCCATGATCCCGGGCATTGTCCTGGACCTGGTCGATCGGCAGGACCTGATGCAGCGCTACATCGACCGCCCGCTGGGCTGCTGGGGCATTACCGAACCGGACCATGGCAGCGACATGCTCGACAGCAGCGGCCACGTACGCCACCCCGGCGTGGGGCATGGCCGATTGAATTGCAACGCGAAAATCCAGGGCGAGCGCATCGTCATCAACGGGCAGAAGTCCGCCTGGGTGTCCAATGGACCGATTGCGCAAACCTGCATCCTGTTCTGCGGTTTCGACGATGGCTCCGGCCGCGACCAGCGCTGCGTGGTGCTGGTGCCGCTCGACAGCGCGGGTGTCAGCCGCGGGGCACCGCTGGACAAGATGGGCCAGCGTGCGCTGCCGCAAGGTGAATTGTATTTCGACAACGTCAGCCTGCCGCTCGACCACCTGGTGGCCGGGCCGGAAGACTACGCCAGGGTCGAGCAGGGCGTGCTCGCCGAGGCCAACGCATTGATGGGCGTGATCTGGACCGGCGTGGCCCGTGCTGCCTATGAGCTCGCCTACACCTACGCCCACCAGCGCAAGCAGGGCGGGGTGCCGATCATCGTTCACCAGAACGTGCGCTATCGCCTGTTCCACATGTTCACCCGCGTCGAGGCCTCCCGTGCCCTGGCTCGCCGTGCGGTGCTGTTCAACCAGCTGGCGCCACGCCCGGCGCTGCAAGGTTCCATCGCCGCCAAGATCACCGCGACGCAGACCGCCTTCGACGTGGCCTCGCAAGCGATCCAGCTGTTCGGTGGCAACGGCGTCACTCGCGAGTACCCGGTGGAAAAGCTGTTGCGCGATGCCCGCGCCTCGATGATCGAGGACGGTTGCAACGAAATGCTCGCCATCAAGGGCGGCACCCTGATTTCACGGATCTGAGAACCTCGACATGAAGATGAATGCATACGTTGCCGGTGTGGGCATGGTGCCGTTCGGCAAACACCTGGACAAGACGCTCAAGGGCTTGGCCGGACAGGCGATCCAATTGGCCTTGAACGATGCCGGGCTGGACAAGACGCAGCTACAGGCGGCGTGGATGGGCAATGCCGCCGCCGGTGTGGTGACCGGCCAGGAAATGATCCGTGGCGAAGTGGTGCTGCGGGGCATGGGCATCGGCAAGATTCCGGTGGTCAATGTGGAAAACGCCTGCGCCTCATCGTCCACGGCCTTTCAGCAGGCCTGCGCCATGGTCAGTGCCGGCTATTACGACATCGTCCTGGTGTGCGGCTACGAGAAGCTGTTTCACGAAGACAAGGCCCGCAGTCTCGGGGCGTTTTCCAGCGCCATCGACGTCGAAGACCCCGAAGGTGCGATGAACGTGGTGAAGAAACTCGCCGAGGCTGCAGGCGAGCCGTTCGACGTCGCCGGTGCGGGCAGCAGCCGTTCGGTGTTCATGGACATCTACGCGTTGATGGCCAAGAAACACATGAAGCAGTACGGCTCCACTGCCGAGCATTTCGCAATGATCGCGGCGAAGAATTCCTTCCATGGCAGCCTCAATGAACGCGCGCAATTTCGTGACGTGCTGACTGTAGAGCAGGTGCTCGGCGCCCGCTCGATCGTCGATCCCTTGACCTTGCCCATGTGCTCGCCGATTGGCGATGGCGCGGCGGCCGTGGTGGTGGTCAGCGAGCGCAAGGCCCGGCAACTCGGCCTGCGCAATCCGGTGCGGGTGGCGGCTTCGGCGCTGGTGTCGGGCTGGGACTTCGAACAGGCCGGCGAAAGCGTCGGCGCCCTGGCGGCACAGCAGGTGTACGCCGCCTCCGGTATCGGCCCGCAGGACCTGTCCTGTGTCGAACTGCATGACGCTTCGGCACCGTCGGAGCTCATGGCCTACGAATACCTGGGCCTGTGCGCGCCCGGTGGCGGTACGCGATTGCTCGAATCCGGTGCGACGCATCTGGGTGGGCGCTTGCCGGTGAACGCTTCCGGCGGCCTGTTGCGCAAAGGCCATCCCATCGGCGCCAGCGGTTGCGCGCAGATCGTCGAATTGACCGAACAGTTGCAAGGGCGCGCCGGCGCACGGCAGGTCGATAACGCGCGAATCGGTTTGGCCCACAACGGCGGCGGGGCCATCGGCCTGGATGCCGCGGCCACGGTTGTCACTCTATTGGTGCGGGAGAATCTGCGATGAGTCATTACAGCGATCTGAATCTGGCCGGGCTGCTCGGCAACCGGGTCCTGAGCGACCCGCAGCGTTGCGTGCTGACGGTGGAGAACGGCCCGGCAAGCCCGGCGCAGACTCGCACCTATGCGCAGCTGTGGCGCAATGGCCACCGCCTGGCCTGGGGCCTGAGCCGGTTGGGACTGCGGCCCGGCGACTGCTTCGCCTTGCTGATGGCCAACCACGCGGAGTTTGTCGATGCGATGGTGGCGGCGGCGATCACCGGCACCGTCTTCGTGCCGATCGACCCGCGGGCCAAGGGCGAGAAGCTGGCGTTCTTTCTCAACAATGCGCGCTGCAAAGGAGTGATTGCCGCCGACTACGCACTGGGCAATCTGCTGGCGGTCCGCGAGCAGCTCGACGATCGCCCGTGGGTGCTGGTCCTGCCCAGCGACGAGGCCGCCGGTGAGTGGCAGAACAGCGCCGATGTGACGCTGTACGCCGATGTCCTGCAGACAAGTCTCGACGATCATCCGTTGGCGGATCTGGCCGACGATGCGCCGATGCAGTTGATCTTCACTTCGGGCACCACGGGCGATCCGAAAGGCATTGTCATGACCCACCGGCGCTATTGCGAGTCGGCCTTAATCACCGACCGCGCCTTTGGCTACCACGCCGACGACCGTCCCTACTCGGGACTGTCGCTGACCCACGCCAACGCCCAACTGGTCACCCTCGGCGCGTCGCTGGCATTGGGCATGCGCTGCGTGCTGTCGCGCAAGTTCACCAAATCTCGGCTGTGGGACATCACCCGCCAGTACGGCTGCACCAGTTTCACCCTGCTGGGCGGCATGACCACGGCGCTGTATGCCGAGGCGGCCCGCCCAGACGACGCCGACAATCCGGTGCGTTTCGTGATTTCCGCCGGCATGCCCAAGGCGATCTGGAATGACTTCGAGCAACGCTTCGGCGTCCAGGTCCTGGAGTTCTACGGCGCTGCTGAGGGCGGGCTGAGCATCAAGCCGATCGGCGTGGGCCCCGTCGGCAGTATCGGCAAGCCGGCGCCGAATCTACGCCATCGCATCGTCGACGAGGCCGGCCATGACTGCGCGCCGGGCGAGCCAGGCGAGCTGCTGTTCCAGCCGGTCGATGGCAGCCCCTACAAGGTCGAATACTTCAACAACCCCGAAGCCTCGGCGAAGAAATGCGCGGCCGGCTGGTTGCACATGGGCGATGTGGTGACCCAGGACGCCGAGGGCTGGCTGTTCTTCCAATACCGCAAAGGCAGCGGCATTCGCCGCAACGGTGAGTTCATCAGCAGCGCCTTCATCGAAAAAGCCATCGCCGAGTGCCCGGAGGTCGACGACGTGTACGTCTATGGCATCCCGGCCAGCAGCGGTGTCCCCGGCGAAAAAGATGTGGTTGCGGCGGTGGTGCCCAAAGACCTGGCGGGCTTCGACCCACAGCGAATCTTCCGGGTCTGCCGCGAGCAGCTCGAGTCCAACTTTGTACCGAGCTACCTGCAGGTGTTGGCGCAGATCCCCAAGACCGCCTCGGAAAAACCCCAGGATCGTTTCCTGCTCGAAGCCCTCGAGCGCGATCGAGCCAACGTGCATCTCGAAGTCCGCTGACAGTCAATTCAAACAACAAGAGGAAAATTCACATGTCCCAAGCACGCAAAGTCCTGATCTATGGCGCCAGCGGCTACACCGGCAAACTGGTAGCCGAATCCCTGGCCCAGCGCGGCATACCGTTCTACATGGCAGGGCGCACCCAGGCCCGTCTGGAAGCGGCGTTGCAAATAGTCGAAGAGCGTCATGGCCAAGCGGTCGATGCGCAAATCGTCGTCGCCAGCAACGATCTGGAATCCTTGCTGCCACTGTTCGCCGAGGTGGACGTGGTGATCAACGTGGCCGGTCCTTTCATGCAGATCGCCTGGCCGGTGGTGGAGGCTTGCCTGGAAGCGGGCTGCCATTACCTGGATACCACTGGCGAGCAGGACTGGACTGCCGCCATCGGCGAGAAATTCGGTGCCGCCTTCGCCGCCAAGGGCCTGTTGCTGTGCCCGGCCAACTCCTTCATGTGGGCCGCCGGCTCCCTGGCCGCCGAAGTGGTGCTGGAGAACCCGCTGATCGACAGCCTCGACATCTGCTACCAGATCGACAACGGCCTGCCCTCGGAAGCCTCGACCAAGTCGTTCCTGCGCATGGTCTGCAACGACGTGTCCCAGTATTACCTGGAGCAGGGTGAGTACAAATCCTGGCCCAATGACGTGGCCTACCAGGTGTCCGTGCCTTACCGCAATGCGCTGCTCAGTGCTCACCCCTGGGGTGGCGCCTGCGAGCCGGTGTGGTTCAAGAACGATCCGCGCGTGCGTAACTGCAAGGTACTGACGGCGGTGGGCGAACACATGATCGGCCCGGTCATCCAGGCGATCAAGGCCTTCAACGCGGTCGCGCCGGGCCTGACCCAGCAGCAGCGTGAAGAGTGGACCAACCACATGGGCGACCAGATGGACACGGGCGAGCCGCCGAAGGATTCGCTGGACGTGCAACGCGGTGTGATCGTGGTGCACGGGCAGGGCCGGCAGATCACCACGTCCTACGTAATGAACCTGTCCGCGGCCTACACGTGGACCGGCGACCTCTGTGCCGAAGGAGCCCTGCGCCTGCTTGAGAACCGGCAGAAGAACGTCGGCTTCCAGTCGCCTGCCAAGGCCTTTGGTCATCGCGAGCTGATCCAGTTCTTCCACGAGCGCGGCTATTGCAGCGCATTGCCGGCCTGAACAGCCAGTTGCCCAGCCTGAACGGTTCATCGCAAGCGGAGAAAAATATGCCCCCAGTCGTCCTGGATAAACCAGCCCGTACGGTTCACGCCCCGCGCGCGGCAGCACGCGATGTGCGGCTTCACGCCCGCTGGCTGTTCGGCATCGCGGCCGCCTTCAATGTGGCCGTGGCCTCGGGCCTGCTGTTTTGCCAATCCTGGCTGGCACCCCTGTTGGGGCTGACGCCGGCCTACGGCAGCAATGCCTTGTTCCTCGACCTGACGGCGATGCTGATTGCGGTGTTCGGCTACGCCTATGCGCGAGTCGCCGGCCATCCGCAGCGTTTTCGCCCTTACATCGCCTTGGGCGTGCTGGGCAAGACGCTGGTGGTGCTGCTGGTGTTCGGCCATTGGCTGCTGGGAGACATTGGCTGGCAACTGCCGCTGCTGGCCAGCGCCGACGCACTGTTCAGCCTGCTGTTCCTGGATTTCCTGCGCCGTTTACCGGCGTGAGCAAACACGAGAGAAAAATCACGATGAATACTGTATTCGAACGATTCGCCCTGGCCGGCAAGGTCGCCCTGGTCACTGGCGCCGCGCAAGGCCTGGGTGCCGAAACTGCGCACACCCTGGCCATGGCGGGCGCCAAAGTGATGGTCAGCGACCTGCAACTCGAGCAGGCGCAAGCCACGGCCGAACGTATCCGTGCGGCAGGCGGCGAAGCCCTGGCCATGGTGCATGACGTGACCGACGAAGCCCAATGGCAGCAGGTGGTCGCCGCAACGGTCGAGGCCTTCGGCGGGCTCGACGTGCTGGTCAACAACGCGGGCATCGAGAAGATGGCGCTGTTTACCGAAGCCTGCGTCGAGGACTTCCGCCTGATGCACGAGATCAACGTCACCGGCGTGTTCCTCGGCATCAAGCACGCCGCCCGGGTCATGCGTCCTGGCGCCGCCGCGGGCAAGGGCGGTTCGATCATCAACCTGTCGTCGGTGGCCGGCCTGGTGGGTATGCCGGCGCTTGGCGGTTATTGCTCCTCCAAAGGTGCGGTGCGCCTGATGAGCAAGGCAGCGGCCGTGGAGTTCGCTCGCCTGGGCTATGGCGTTCGCGTCAACTCGATCCACCCGGCAATCATCAAGACTGACATGGGCGTGAACGTGGTCCGCGGTTTTGTCGCCATCGGCCTGGCGCCCGACGAAGCCAGCGCCGACGCCTACGCCGAGTCTCTGCACCCGCTCGGCTACGGCCAGCCGCAGGATGTTTCCAGCGCCGTGCTGTTCCTCGCGTCCGAGGCGTCGCGCTGGAGCACCGGCAGCGAAATCGTCATCGACGGCGGCGCTTGCGCCTGCTGACTGTCTGAAGAAAGGAGAAACTCATGAGTCGTCTGCACAACAAGGTTTGCCTGGTGACTGGCGCCGCGAGCGGTATCGGCCTGGCGATCGCCGAAGCCTTCCTGCGCGAAGGCGCAAAGGTCCTGTTGACCGATATCGATGTGGCGAATGGCGAAAGCGCCGTTGCCCGCTTGCAGGAAGAAGGCCTGGCGGCAGACTTCCATGTTCATGACGCCAGTTCGCAGGAGCAATGGCAGCAGGTCATGGACGCCGTCCAGCAACGCTGGGGCCGCCTCGACGTATTGGTCAACAACGCGGGCATCGCCATCATCGCCGACGTGGAAACCCTGACCCTGGCGCAGTGGCGCAAGACCAACGCGGTCAACCTCGACGGTGTATTCCTTGGCACCCAACAGGCCATCGCGGCCATGAAGGGGCAGGGCAGCGGGGCGATCATCAACATCGCGTCCATCGAAGGCATCATCGGCGAACCACTGGTGCCGTCCTACAACGCCAGCAAGGGCGGTGTGCGCATCTTCACACGCGCAGCCGCCGCCCATTGCGCGCGCCTGGGCTATGGCATCCGCATCAACAACCTGTGCCCGGGTTTCATCTCGACGGCGATGTTCACTGGCGGCCTGGGCACCATCAGCGCGGAACAGGCGCAACAGTTCCAGGGTTTCCTGCAGCAGCGCATCCCCATGGGCCGCGTAGGCGCCCCTGAGGAAATCGCCAAGGCCGCGCTCTTCCTGGCATCGGACGATGCCAGCTATGTAACGGGTACTGACCTGGTGGTCGACGGAGGTTATCTGGCGCAGTGACTGCGGGTCGCTGTGCTGTGTTTTTGGGGCGGAGCCTGGGTAATCCTCGGGGCTCGCCCTTTTTTTTGCCGCCCGGTTCCCCCCATGTGGGGGATCAATGCGCGCCGGGGGAATTTGCATAGTCCTCCTGCCTCTCGACTGCCCAGAGTCGAGCCGCCCGATAACAACAATCACAACAATCGAGGACCTGCGCATGCGCTATCCGCTTCATTCCTGGCCACGGACCCGGCGATCTTCCGCGGTGACCGTGCGCCGCCAGCCATCCGCCGTGTCAACTGAACGCGGGGGCCTCAATCATGGCTTCTGAATGGATGGGCAAGGTTGCGCGTGCCCTCGAACTGATACTGCCTTCGCTAGTGATTGCCGGCGCCATCGCTTTCGCCTCATACCCGCCCGCCTGGTACGCCGTACAGGACCAACTGCGCAGCCAGTCAACCAGCTGCGTCTGGTTTTGCTGGTTCTGGTCATCCTGACCCGAACACCCTCACAGAAAGGGAAGGCCCCTCCAATACAAGGAAAACACGCTAATGTTCTCGCTCCGATTTTCACCTATTGCGGCCGCCGTCGGCCTGGCCTTGTCGATAAACCTGGGGGCCGTGGCCCAGGAAAAAACGCCGCTCAATGCTGCTGAGTCGACTCAGGTCTACCAGAAGGCCCAGGAAGATTACGCCTACCTCATCGGCAAACAGGCTTACATCTGGGGCTGGCCGGCGGTCAACCTGCATAATCGCCGCGCCGCCATGCAGCCGGTGCCACGTCCGGGGCTGGTCGGCGGCATCATTCCGGTGGCCCCGGTCAATCAGTTGAGCATGTTGACCGACTACCTCGATGCCGGGCAGCGCTTTGTGCTGACCCCTAACCAGGACGTGATCTACGGTCAGATGTTCACCGACCTCAGCAAGGGCCCGGTGGTGTTCCAGATCCCCGACTTTGGCGCACGCTACTGGGTGCTGCATTGCATGGACGCCTATACCGAAGTGTTCGCGGCCCCCGGCTCGCGGATCAAGTCAAAACCTGGTTTCTACATGATCGTCGGACCGGACTGGCAGGGTGAAAAACCGGCCGGGATGGTCGAGGTGTTGCGCTCGCCGACCAACCTGGCCTGGGTGGTGCCGCGCATCTTCATGGATGACGACACTCAGGACCGCGAGGCCGTGCGCTCGCTGGTCAATCAGGTCAACGCCTATCCGCTCAGCCAGTTCGATGGCAAACCCAGGAACGTCGATTGGCACGCCCTGCCGACATTTCCGGCCCCGGCACACAGCAAGGGAGAAGTGCGCTGGGTCAAGGACGAAACCTTCTGGGCGGACCTGGCGACAGTCCTCTTAGAGAACCAGCCACGCCCGGAGGAGGCGGCACTGGTGGACACCTTCAAGCGCACGCTGGAGTTTGCCAAGACCAACCCGGCCATCCAGCGAGGCCTGGACCGGGCACTGGCGCATGGTGCGCTGGTGCTCAATGCCGGGTTTTCGTTCAGCATCCACCCCAACAAATTCGGTAACCAGTGGGCGGCCGACCTGACTGCTGGCGCAGCAGGCAGCAACTACTTGCGCCGTGCCTGGGTAGCCAAGGCCTACATCGCCACCAACAAGCCGGACGACGCGCTGTATCTGGGCACCGACTACGATGGCCGCGGGGAACGGCTTGAGGGCTCGAAGCCGTACAGCCTGACATTTGCGGCCGATCAACTGCCGCCTGCCGAGGCGTTCTGGTCAATATCGGCGTACGACGGTGAGCACTTTTTCGAACCCAACCCGATCAATCGCTTTTCGATCGGCACCAAGAATCGGGACCTGAAGAAGAATGCCGACGGTTCGCTGACGATATACCTGCAACACACTTCGCCAGGGGCTGACAAGGAAAGCAACTGGCTGCCGGTACCCAAGGGCGACTTCAGCTTGTTGTTGCGCCTGTACAGCCCGGGACAAAGCGTGGTCAAGGGTGAGTACATGATGCCGCCTGTGAGTAAGATCAAGTAAACGTCGATGGCAGCAATGGTGCGGAACAGGGGGCGGATAAATCCTTCAGGCAGTCAGTTTCTTGTGACGCGGCATTGCACGCGACAGTCCTGAGTTCACCACTTGTCTGGTTTATTCAGTCCTCCAAATCGGTGTGCTAACTGCTGAAAAACTCGTAAAGCTTCAAATGAGACACTTTGCAGCCTGATTGTCTTCAGCGAGGGTAGCGAAACTGGCGAACGCGACCATGTCCGACTAGGCGTTTTTTGCCGATAACGGCCACTTAACTATTCAACGACATGGGCCTATCCCCGCCCGGAGGCAAGCCAAGCAGCCTCCGTACCCTATTAAGAAACGCCCATAAGGTCGTCCCAAAAAGAGCATCATCAAGGCCGCGCCGAGTGTGCCACGCATCAGGGCGCCTCCCGATGCGCCACTGAAGGCAAAGATCGCTGCATAGATGGGCACCTGGAAGCAGACGAGAGCGATACTGTCCTATAGCAACCTAGATACCCGGATCTGGCTGGCTCGCTTTATTACCAATCCCTCCATATGCCGTAAGGTCTCGTGACCGGAACCATTGGGATACAAATGGACTTCGGTCAGCGGTTCTGACTATTGGATGTTCGATGGCGAGCTGCTGGACGAGCGCAGAGTACGGCTCGAAGCGAAGCAATTCGAAGAACAACCTACCTAATAACTGGAGTGCCCGCCCATCGCTTACTGACGCCATCAATTGCCGAATGTCGGCAATCGCCACGTTGTGGAATTCAGTCTTCCGACCGTTCAGTTGTACAGCAGTCGTATGGGTGACAGCTTTCCCACACGTGTCCATCAGGCTCGTTCCAGTAGAGTGCGGATTCCTGGGTGTTCTTCAGCACTCGCTCGTTGAGTGATCGCCGCGTGACCGTCTTCCGGCCTTCCATGATGGCGCGCACCATCGGGGCCGAGAACAAGATCGGCCGTTCCTTTATCTCAGACATGCGGATTCCTTGCTGCTATAGCGGCTGACTTTGAAGGGCGAGGGACTGATTTCGCGGGTGGAGTACATATGTGCTCCATGAAATTTGCCACAGAACCTGTACAGATTGTGATTGTTTGTATAGGTTTTTGTGCGACAATCCAACGGAGGAGAATCAAGTCTGCAAAATCGACCCGTATGATTGCTATAGCAAGTCGAGCGTTACCATGATCCCCAAAGACGACTTTAGATTCCAATCACACGTTCTTCTTGTAGAGCTCGACGCTGCAACAACCAAGTTGATGATGCTGGTAGTCGCTGGCGAGCTCTCTGGAAGTCGTTGGGATGAAGCCTTCGCACAACAAAGCGCGGCCTATTCGGCGTGGGTGAGTGTCGCGACAGGCGTCCAAATAGACCCAATGCCGGTTCTTGATGGTCGACCTGTTGACGGGGCGCCTACTTAGTAAATGTGAGAACCCTGGTACCTTTTGCCGATGCGCTTGGCGATGGCTTCGAGCTGCTCGGCCATGCGCCACATGTCGATGTTGTCGCGGCGCGATATGACAGCTGCGCGTTGCACGTTGCGGTCGATCAGGATCTTCGCTGCCAGCAGGATAAGCCAGGCTTCGAGTTTGCGGCGGATGAAACGCTTCATGCTGCGTCCGCGGCGGGCTGACGGAAGACGGGAAGGGCACCAGCCTGCTCACGCAACCTTCATGCCGACCTCATCGTAGCCCCAATGTTGCTGTCGTTGAAACTCTCAGGTCTGAGATAGCCAGGGTGGATCGGTTCACCCGATTGGTTTCAAGGTTAGGACTTCTCAACGAGTAAGGCCTTGAAGGCTGGTATATGATCGTCTCCCTGCAGACTCTTCGATTCTAGCGTAATCATTACTGGGAAATCGTCAAATGCGAGGAAGAAGTACTCGTTGTCTATTAGCACCTCCCAAATACGCACATCAGCTCCGTCAGACTTGCTG
>NZ_JAXDEO010000049.1:0-49715 GCF_035064975.1 Pseudomonas sp. YuFO20 | reverse complement strand
GGCTTGCCGGCGAAGGCGTCCTCGAGATCGCCATCGCCGGCAAGCCGGGCTCCTACAGGGATCAGCGCAGGGCGGCGATGGCGTCCACGGACTCGCGAATCAATGCAGGGCCCTTGTAGATGAAGCCTGAGTAGATCTGCACCAGGCTCGCACCCGCGGTGATTTTCTCCGCTGCGTGTTTGCCTTCGGTGATGCCGCCCGCTGCAATGATCGGCAAGCGGCCACCCAGCTCCGAAGCCAGCACCTTCACGGTGTTCGTGCTCTTGTCACGCACCGGTGCGCCGGACAGACCGCCCGCCTCGTCACCGTGCTCCATGCCTTCGACACCCACGCGGCTCAGGGTGGTGTTGGTGGCGATGACCGCGTCCATGCCGGTTTCGATCAACGCCTGTGCGACCTGCGCGGTTTCTTCGTCGGTCATGTCCGGGGCGATCTTGATCGCCAGCGGCACGTGTTTGCCATGGCGCAGCGCCAGTTCGGCCCGACGGGTGGCGAGGTCCGCCAGCAGCTGCTTGAGCGAGTCACCGAACTGCAGGCTGCGCAGGCCCGGGGTGTTGGGCGAGCTGACGTTGACCGTCACGTAGCTGGCATGGGCATAGACCTTGTCCAGGCAGATCAGGTAGTCGTCGACCGCACGCTCGACCGGAGTGTCGAAGTTCTTGCCGATATTGATGCCCAGCACGCCCTTGTATTTGGCGGCCGCCACGCGGGCCAGCAGGTGATCGACGCCCAGGTTGTTGAAGCCCATGCGGTTGATGATCGCCTCGGCCTCCGGCAGACGGAACAACCGCGGTTTCGGATTGCCCGGTTGCGGACGCGGGGTAATGGTGCCGATTTCGACGAAACCAAAACCCAATTGTGCAAAACCGTCGATGGCGGCGCCGTTCTTGTCCAGGCCGGCGGCCAGGCCCACCGGGTTCGGGAACTCCAGGCCCATGACGTTCACCGGCAATCTTGCCGGGGCCTTGCACAGCAAACCGTTGAGCCCCAGACGCCCGCCCGCGCCGATCAGGTCCAGGGACAGATCGTGGGAGGTTTCCGGGGAAAGTTTGAACAACAGCTGACGGGCCAGGGTGTACATGGGCGGATTTGACTCGATTGGCGGCGAAATGAGGCGGCGATTATACCCGCGCATCGGGGTCGCAAGCGAGGCGCGCGACAAAATCAGCAGGCGATGGCATATGCCTTGCACCAGCACAGGCATCAGCACGCAGGCCAACGGCGGAATGCGTGCCAGGACAATGGCGTCGTCAGCCGGCCCTGCTCTTGCGGGGTCCGGGACGACGTTTTTTTTGGAAGGTGCGAAATCGATGAACGAACCCTCAATCGGCCCCCTGGCCTGGGTCAATGGCAGCGACGCTCCGGAAAAGAGCGAAATCAACCTCGGCTTCATGGCCCTGAGCGACTGCGCTTCGGTGGTGGTCGCCGCCACCCAGGGCTTCGCCCAGCCCTATGGACTGACCTTGAACCTCAAGCGCCAGTCGTCCTGGGCCAACCTGCGGGACAAACTGGTCAGCGGCGAACTCGATGCCGCCCACAGCCTGTACGGCTTGATCTATGCCGTGCACCTGGGCATCGGCGGCGTGGCCCCCACCGACATGGCGGTGCTCATGGGCCTGAACCAGAACGGCCAGAGCATCAATCTCTCCCACGGCCTGCAGGCCGCCGGCGTGACCAGTCCTGAAGCATTGGACCGGCACGTGCACCAAAGTCGCCCAAAACTGACCTTCGCCCAGACCTTTCCCACCGGCACTCATGCCATGTGGTTGTACTACTGGCTGGCGAGCCAGGGTATTCACCCGCTGCACGACGTCGACAGCGTGGTGGTGCCGCCACCGCAAATGGTCGCGCACCTGCAGGCCGGGCGCATCGACGGCTTCTGCGTCGGCGAGCCCTGGGCCGACAGCGCAGTGAAACAGGATCTCGGGTTTACCTTGGCCACGTCCCAGGCCATCTGGCCCGACCACCCGGAAAAAGTCCTCGGCTGTACCCGTGCCTTCGTCGAGCAATACCCCAACACCGCCCGCGCGCTGGTGATGGCGATCCTCGAAGCCAGCCGCTTCATCGACGACAGCAGCGAAAATCGCCGCAGTACCGCGCAATTACTCAGCGCACCGCAGTACCTCGATGCGCCGCTGGCGTGCATCGAACCGCGGTTGCTGGGTGACTACGCCGACGGCCTGGGCAATCAATGGCAAGACCCGCACGCCCTGCGCTTCCATGGGCAGGGGGAAGTCAACCTGCCGTACTTGTCCGATGGCATGTGGTTCATGACCCAGTTTCGTCGCTGGGGCCTGTTGCGCGACGACCCCGATTACCTCGCCGTGGCCCGCCAGGTGCAACAACTAGGCTTATACCGTGAAGCCGCCAGCGCCGTCGGTGTCGCCGCCCCAGGCAACGAGATGCGCAGTAGCCAGTTGATCGACGGCAAGGTCTGGGACGGTTCGGACCCGGCCGGTTATGCCCGCAGCTTCAAGCTGAACGCCTTGAGCGACAGCTCGCCCCTTCTCGCCAGCCGCTGAACAGGAGACTGCGAACATGTTGCGTATCCTGCTGATCAACGACACCGCGAAAAAAGTCGGACGCCTGAAAGCCGCGCTCACCGAGGCCGGTTTCGAGGTCATCGACGAATCCGGGCTGACCATCGACCTGCCCGAACGCGTCGAAACGGTGCGCCCGGACGTAATCCTGATCGATACCGAGTCACCGAGCCGCGATGTCATGGAGCAAGTGGTGCTGGTCAGCCGCGACCAGCCACGGCCGATCGTGATGTTTACCGACGAACACGACCCCGATGTGATGCGCCAGGCGATCAAGTCCGGGGTCAGTGCCTACATCGTCGAAGGCATTCACGCACAGCGCCTGCAACCGATTCTCGACGTGGCCATGGCACGCTTCGAAAGCGACCAGGCCCTGCGCGCCCAACTGCACGCCCGCGACCAGCAACTGGCCGAGCGCAAGCGCATCGAGCTGGCCAAAGGGCTGCTGATGAAGATGAAGGACTGCAACGAAGAAGAGGCCTACACCCTGATGCGTCGCCAGGCGATGAGCCGCCAGCAGAAGCTGATCCAGGTGGCGGAGCAGATCATTGCCATGAGTGAGTTGCTTGGCTGAACGGCAAAAGATCGCAGCCTTCGGCAGCTCCTACAGGGGTACGCATTCCAATTGTAGGAGCTGCCGCAGGCTGCGATCTTTTCGGTTGGCACAGATCTCGCTAGGTATTCACTACAGGTAACCAACGGCGGTTGCCCCACCTACGACAAAGACGTCGCTCACCTCATTTGCCCCATGGCGAATCAGGTGGCGGCGTTTTTTTTGTTTTGGCCCCCGTTCGAGACTCCTATCAGCTGAGGTGCGCGATGAATTCAAGCTTCTGGAAATCCGGCCACACCCCGACACTGTTCGCGGCCTTCCTCTATTTCGACCTGAGCTTCATGGTCTGGTACCTGCTCGGCCCGCTGGCCGTACAGATCGCCGGCGACCTGCACCTGACCACCCAACAACGCGGGATGGTCGTCGCCACGCCGATTCTGGCCGGCGCGGTACTGCGTTTTGCGATGGGCATGCTGGCTGATCGCCTGTCACCCAAGACCGCCGGCCTGATCGGCCAGGTGATCGTCATCTGTGCGCTGTTCGGCGCCTGGAAACTGGGCATCCACAGCTACGAGCAAGCCTTGCTGCTGGGGCTGTTCCTCGGCATGGCCGGCGCGTCCTTCGCCGTCGCCCTGCCTTTGGCATCGCAGTGGTACCCGCCGCAACATCAGGGCAAGGCCATGGGCATCGCCGGGGCCGGTAACTCCGGCACCGTACTGGCGGCGCTGATTGCACCGGTGCTGGCTGCTGCCTTTGGCTGGAGCAACGTGTTCGGCTTTGCGCTGATCCCGTTGATCCTGACCCTGATCGTCTTCGCCTGGCTGGCGAAAAACGCGCCTGAGCGGCCGAAAGCCAAGTCCATGGCCGATTACTTCAAGGCCTTGGGCGACCGCGACAGCTGGTGGTTCATGTTTTTCTACAGCGTGACCTTCGGTGGTTTCATCGGCCTGGCCAGCGCCCTGCCCGGTTACTTCAACGACCAATACGGCCTGAGCCCGGTCACTGCCGGTTACTACACCGCAGCCTGTGTATTCGGCGGCAGCCTGATGCGGCCGCTGGGCGGCGCCCTGGCCGATCGCTTCGGTGGCATTCGCACCCTGCTCGCGATGTACACCGTCGCGGCCATCTGCATCGCGGCCGTCGGATTCAACTTGCCGAGTTCCTATGCCGCACTGGCCCTGTTCGTGTGCACCATGCTCGGCTTGGGTGCAGGCAACGGCGCGGTGTTCCAGTTGGTACCCCAGCGTTTCCGTCGCGAGATCGGCGTGATGACCGGGCTGATCGGCATGGCCGGCGGCATCGGTGGCTTTGCCCTGGCAGCCGGCATGGGCGCGATCAAGCAGAGCACCGGCAGCTACCAGATGGCCTTGTGGTTGTTCGCCAGCCTGGGGGTGCTCGCCTGGTTCGGCCTTCACGGCGTAAAACGTCGCTGGAGGACCACCTGGGGTTCGGCCGCCGTGACGGCTGCACGGGTCTGACAGCGCGATGAGCCTGCAACTGAGTTTCGCCCAAGCCAGCGCCATCGGCCCGCGCGAAGAGAACCAGGATGCCTTGCGCCTGGTCACGCCGGCCCCGGCGCTGGCGGCCAGCAAGGGCTTCCTGTTCGCCATCGCCGACGGCGTCAGCCAGTGCGCCGATGGCGGCCTGGCGGCTCGCTCGACCTTGCAGGCCCTGGCCCTGGATTACTACGCCACGCCGGAAACCTGGGGGGTGGCCCAGGCCCTGGATCGCTTGCTGCTGGCGCAAAACCGCTGGTTGCAGGCCAACGGCGCAGGCCAACCGCTGCTGACCACCGTCAGCGCCCTGGTCCTGCGTGGCCGGCGTTTTACCCTGGCCCATGTCGGCGATTGCCGGGTGTATCGCTGGCACGCCGGGCAGTTGCAGCGGGTCAGCGAAGACCACGTCTGGGACCAACCGGGCATGCAGCATGTACTCAAGCGCGCACTGGGACTGGATCAGCACCTGGTGCTGGATTTCCTCGATGGCGAGCTGCGCACCGATGAAAGCTTCGTGCTGCTCAGCGACGGCGTGTGGGCGGTCCTGGGTGACACTGCCATTGCAGCGATCCTGCGCGATCAACCGGACCTCGACAGCGCCGCGCAAACCCTGGTCAACGCCGCGCACCTGGCGGGCAGCCAGGACAACGCCAGCGCCTTGCTGGTGCGCGTCGATGCCCTGGGTGAAGCGAGTATCGGCGATGCCTTGATCCATCTGCAGCAATGGCCGCTGCCGCCGACACTGAAACCGGGGCAGGTTTTCGAAGGCTGGCAGATTGAAGGGATTCTCGGCCAGAGCCAGCAATCGTTGCTTTATCGGGTACGCGACAGCCAACAACAACCCTGGTTGCTGAAAACACTGCCCGCGCGCTTGCACGACGATCATCAGGCCGGACAAGCGCTGCTGTCCGAAGAGTGGTTCCTCAAGCGCGTGGCCGGACGGCACTTTCCTGAAGTGCATGCGGCCAGCCAGCGTCAGCATCTGTACTACGTGATGCGCGAGTATCCGGGCTCGACCCTGGCGCAACTGCAGGAGCAGATCGGGCCCTTGCCCCTGGCGCAGTGGCAGGATGTGGCGGAACGCCTGCTGCGAGCGGTCGGCCTGCTGCATCGACGGCAGATCCTGCATCGCGATATCAAGCCGCAGAACCTGCTGTCAGGGGACGACGGCGAGCTGCGCCTGCTGGATTTCGGCCTCGCCTACTGCCCCGGCCTGTCTGAGGATCAACCTAGCGCCCTGCCGGGAACCCCCAGCTATATCGCCCCGGAGGCCTTCCGCGGTGACGCACCCACGCCGCAACAGGACCTGTATGCGGTGGGGGTGACTTTGTATTTTTTGCTCACCGGGCAGTATCCCTACGGTGAGATAGAAGCCTTTCAACGCCCCCGGTTCGGCGTGCCGGTCAGTGCCAGTCGCTACCGCCCCGACCTGCCGGATTGGCTGGCGCAAAGCCTGGAACGCGCGGTGGCCGCAGACCCGGCCCAGCGCTTTGAAACGGCAGAGGAATGGTTGCGGCTGTTGGAACAGGGGGAGCGAAACAGCTTAAGCATACGGCCCAGGCCTTTGCTGGAGCGCGAACCGCTGAAGGTGTGGCGCACATTGGCCCTGCTGTCGCTGGTGGCGAACCTGGCGCTGCTGTTCCTGGTGTTCCATGGCTGAGCCTGTCTTGCCTTTTAAACCGATCATCGTCATTTCGTGAGGAAAAACCCTATGAACGCAAAAGTCTGGCTGGTGGGCGCGGGACCCGGTGATCCTGAACTGCTGACCCTCAAGGCGGTGCGCGCATTGAAGGAAGCGGATGTGGTGCTGATCGATGACCTGGTCAATGGCGCGATTCTCGAACACTGCCCTGAGGCACGGATCGTGGCCGTGGGCAAACGCGGTGGTTGCCGCTCCACGCCGCAAGCGTTCATTCATCGCCTGATGCTGCGTTACGCCCGGCAGGGCAAATGCGTGGTACGACTCAAGGGGGGTGACCCGTGCATCTTCGGGCGTGGTGGCGAAGAAGCCCAGTGGCTGCGCGAGCGCGGAGTCGAGGTCGAACTGGTCAATGGCATCACAGCTGGGCTCGCAGGCGCTACGCAATGCGATATCCCACTGACCTTGCGCGGTGTGGCGCGCGGTGTGACGCTGGTTACCGCCCATACCCAGGACGGCAGCAGCCTGAACTGGCAGGCACTGGCCCAGTGCGGTACGACCCTGGTGATCTACATGGGTGTGGCCAAACTCAGCGAAATCCGTGAGCAGCTGTTGGCCGGCGGGATGGCGGCGGACACGCCGGTGGCGATGATCGAAAACGCATCATTGCCCCATCAGCGGGAATGCAGGAGTGATCTGACAGGCATGGAGGAAGATGCCTACGCCTTTGAGTTGAAAAGCCCGGCCATTTTGGTAATCGGCGCTGTCGCGGCCCGCGAGGAAAATCTAAAGATCGCAGCCTTCGGCAGCTCCTACAGCTTGAACGCAGAGCTTGTGTAGGAGCTGCCGCAGGCTGCGATCTTTTCACACAACACAAATCCTCAAATCGCAGACAAAGAAAAGCCCGGCCTGAGCCGGGCTTTTCTCGTAGCTGCGAGCTAATTACTTAGCTTGAGCTTCAACCTGCGCTTCTACGCGACGGTTTACAGCACGGCCAGCGTCAGTAGCGTTGTCAGCAACTGGGCGGGATTCGCCGTAGCCAACAGACTGAACGCGGGACGATTCAACACCGTACTGGTTGGTCAGAACCTGCTTAACGGCGTTTGCACGACGCTCGGACAGTTTCTGGTTGTAAGCGTCAGGACCGACGGAGTCAGTGTGACCTTCAACAGTGGTGCTGGTGGATGGGTACTGCTTCATGAAGTCAGCCAGGTTCTTGATGTCGCCGTAGCTGTTAGGCTTGACTACCGACTTGTCGAAGTCGAATTTCACGTCCAGCTCAACACGAACAACTTCAGCAACTGCTGGGCAGCCGTCAGCGTCAACAGTTACGTTGGCTGGGGTGTCCGGGCACTTGTCAACGTTGTCGCAAACGCCATCGTTGTCGCTGTCGGAGCAAACTTCTGGAGCTGGAACTGGAGCAGGAGCTGGTTTGGAGCCGCCACCGAAGTTCACACCGATACCGACGCTAGGAGCCCACTCGGTGTTGCCCTGGTCGATGTTGTATTGAGCTTCAACGCCAGCACGGGCGTAGAAGTTCTCGGTGAAGTACAGCTTGGCACCGCCGCCAACGTTGGCGAAGGTGGAGTGGTTACGACCGCCCGAACCGTTCTGGTCGATGCTCTGGTGGGAGAAACCGCCGGAGAGGTACGGACGAACCATGTCGCCTGGGTTGTTGAAGTGGTACAGGCCGTCCAGAGCTGCGTTCGAGCCCTTCACGTTCTGGCCATCATCGGTAACGGCGTTGTGGACTTCGTCGTAGGACAGACGCAGTTCAACGTCGTCAGTCAGGAAGTAACCGATCGAACCGCCCGGCAGGATACCGTCGTTCTTGAAGTTACGGTCGCTATCGAAATACTGCTTCTTTGCGTAGCCTTCGATTTCAACTGCGCCTTGGCCCTGTGCCAGAGCGCCGAACGAAGTGGCGGCAATAAGAGAACCAATGGCCAAGCCCAAGGTGTTTTTCAGTTTCATCCGTTAAATCCCCATCTGGTGATTGTGAAGCAGTCCCGCAAACCGGGGGACAACTCGGCAGCAAGTCTATCAGAACTTGCCTACACGTAAGAGATATTTGCGCTGAACTAAGTTTCAGCAATGCCTGCAAATTTCTCACGCAATTTATCTAGAGCGCGTTTGTACCGCATTTTTGTTGCGCTCAAGCCCATGTGCATGATGTCTGCGATCTCCTGAAACTCCAGCTCTGCGACAAATCGTAGCACCAAAATTTCGCGGTCAATCGGGTTCACATACACTAACCAACGATCAAGTCCACCCTTCTCCTCGGGTTTCGGCGCCTTTTCTTCGGACGCTTCCTCGAGGGGGTCAAGACTCAATGCGTCCATCAATCGACGCTTTCGCCTTTCCTTTCGATACTGCGTAATGCACTCGTTGTACGTGATGCTATATAGCCATGTCTTGAACTTCGATTTGCCCTCGAAGTTCTTCAGGCCATACAGCACCTTCAACATGACCTCCTGACAGACATCATCAGCGTCGCGATCGTTCCCGAGATACCTTGCACAGACGTTAAATAATGTTCGTTGGTAACGCCGCATCAGCTCTTCATAAGCGCGCGTCACGTGAAACAGCTCGGTATGCGAGCGCGCGACCAACTCCTCATCAGAGAGCTCGCGGGGGTCGTAGCGCATGGATAGCGATTGGGCTTTATTCAAAACAAGTCGTGCCGACAGTCAGGTCAATGTCCGCCGCAGCCAGCATCAGGCGGCATTTTACGGCGGCATACATTAGCAGGGTTTGCCGGGTTAGCGGCTACTCACATGCTGCTCGAGGAGGATCCGATTGGAAAGAGAGACTAGCTCACCCTCATCGGTCAGCAATGTGGTTTTAACCGTGCCGATCTCTTCGATCTGCCCTTCGACCTCTCCAACTCGCACTTGTTGCCCAACCTGGTACAACTCACGCACATAGATTCCCGCAAGAATCTGACCGGCAATTTCCCGGCTTCCCAGCCCCATGGCCAGCGCAACCGCCAGACCAACGGTTATCAATACGATCACGATCACGTGGTTGAGCAGGTCAGTCTTGACCTCCAACTGACTGATCGCGACCGAGATACTGATGATGATCACCAGGCCCTGGGCAATTCTCCCAAGTCCGGAAGCGTAGTCCAGTCCTACGCCTTCTGCCGCACCGCGCACCAGGCCATTGGCCAGTTGCGCCAGCAGGACACCCACCAGCAGCACCAGCGCCGCGCCGAATACTTTCGGCAAATACAACGCAAGCATATCCAGCGTAGCTGAAACTCTCTCAAGTCCAAGGGATTCTGCGGCAGAAACCAGAAAAATAAGCAGAACGAACCAATAGACGATTTTGCCGATCAGCGTCGAGATGGGGACTTGAAGCCCGGCGCGGGACATCAACTTGGTCAAACCGGTACCGCCCATCAGGCGATCCAGACCCAGTTTGGCGAGCAATTTGGACAGCAGGGTGTCCAGCAGCTTGGCCACGACAAACCCTAGCAGGAGCACAACCAGTGCGCCAAACAGGTTCGGAATGAAGTTCGCGACCTTGGTCCATAACGCAGTCATTGCAGTGACGAGGCTCTGTGTCCAGAGATCAAGTTCCATATTCAATCAGCCTTATCAGCAGTGCGAGCGGTAGGTTTACGAAGTCGGGAGACCGGCGTGACATGGGCCGAGCCGTTATTGAGGGCGATCATCAGGGCGGGCAGCCAGCGGCCCAGCAGGCTGAACAAATCACCGGCGCCAACCTGGCGATTGGCGGTTTTCAGGACACGTCCCAGGCACGCATCGTCGTCCCGGGTGGACGGTGATGCATTGAGCATGTCGCGCAAAGACTGTTCAAACGGATCGTGCATACGCACCTCTCGTGATGTCTGTGAAAGACGCGGTCAAATTTGCCCGGGTCACATGGCGCATTTTCAAACCCAGCGCAAACGTCGGAATAACCACCACTGCCCAAGCGCCACCGAGATCATCAGCAGGCAGGCGACGAGGAAGCCATAGGGGCTTTCTGAAAATGGAATGCCACCGACGTTGATCCCCAGAAGACCGGTGAGAAAACTCATTGGCAAAAATATCCCGGTGATGATGCCGAAGCGATACATCGTGCGGTTCATGCGCACGCTCAATCGTCGGTCTTCAGCCTCCAGGACCAGCCCCACCCGCTCCCGCGTCAATTCAAGCTCTTCCAGATAGCGGGTCAGGCTGTTGTTCAATTCGTTCCAGTAATCGCCGTCATCCTCGACGAACCAGGGCAGCTTGATCCGCGTCAGTTGACCAAAAATGTCCCGTTGCGGAGCGAGAAAGCGCTTCAACGCAGCGGCCCGGCGACGGATCTGTAAAACGGCGCCGTGCTCGGGCGTGTACCGTTCGTCGGAATCCAGCTTTTCTTCTTCCTCATCGACCACTTCCGAGAGGCAGCTGACCAGGTCCTGCACCTTGTTGGTGAGGTACTGGGCCATGTAGAGAATGAGTTCGGAGGCGGTTTTCGGCCCCTTGCCCTCCTCCAGCTGCACCAGCAGTTCTTCGGTGGCGCGCAACGGACGCAAGCGCAGGGAAATCACCCGCTGGGCGGAGGCGAAGATCCGCACCGACACCATGTCTTCAGGCTCAGCCCCCGGATTGAGGTTGACCCCGCGTAAAAACAGCAACAGTTCGCTGTCCGAAAGCGCGAGAAGACGCGGACGGGTGTTTTCTTCCAGCAAGAGGTCGCAGCTGAACTCACTCAGGCCACTGGACTTGCGCAGCCAGGTCTGGGTCTGCGGGTGACTGCGATCCCAGTGCAGCCACAGGCTTTCGTGAGCCTGCAGCTGCAATTCGTCGAGTTCTGTCCGGGCTATCGAACGCGCACCGCCTTTACCGTCCAGCACCAGGGCATGTACCAGCCCCCATTGCGCGTTTTCTTCCTCGAACATCCGCATTCCTTGGCTCAAAAAATTACTCAGGCATCTTCAGCGGGCTGGGCGAGACGATCACGCCATTGTTGTCCGCATAGATGTAGTGGCCAGGATGGAAGGTCACGCCGGCGAAGGTCACGGCAACGTTCAGGTCGCCAATGCCGCGCTTGTCGGTCTTCATCGGGTGGCTGGCCAATGCCTGGACCCCCAGGTCGGTTTGCGCGATGACGTCGACATCGCGGATGCAACCGTAGATCACCAGCCCTTCCCAGCCGTTTTTCGCGGCTTTCTCGGCGATCATGTCGCCCAGCAATGCACGGCGCAGAGAGCCGCCGCCATCGACTACCAACACCTTGCCATTACCCTTGAGCTCGGCTTGCTCCTTGACCAGCGAGTTGTCTTCGAAGCACTTGATGGTCACGATCTCGCCGCCGAAGGAATCCCGGCCACCGAAATTGCTGAACATCGGTTCCAACACCTGCACCAGCTCCGGATAGGCGTCGCACAGGTCAGGCGTGAGGTAATGGTTCATCGAGAAACTCCTGTAAAGAGGAAGAAAGCACGAACATCACTACTGATTCAGTCACGGAAAATGACCGGAACAGCTCAATGCGTCATATCTTAGCCGCATGCCGACCAGAGCGAAATGCCCTTGATAGAGCGTCCAGCTTAGATCGCCGCGGCCAAATCCGCTTGATCACCGAGCAATGGCCTGTGCTGATCCGTCAACCAGCGCGCTACCAGGGGCCAGACTTCAGCCTGGGCGGCCTTGCTGACCAACATTTCCACATGACCGAAATTATCGGCAAAACCCTGCTCGCGTCCCAGGTTGATAAATTGCTTGTGCTCGGAACCCAGCTGATCAAACAACTTGCGACACGCCCAGGCCGGGTCCTGATGATCGCCTGCGGCGCTCACCGCCAGCACTGGCACCTTGACCTCGGCCAGCCCCGCCCACCAGTCCTTGTCGGCGTCGCCAAAGCGCCCGAACAGACCGTACCAGCGCATGCTTTCCAGGGCCAGGCCGATCGGCTCGTCCTCCGGGCCACGCTTGAGCCGTGAACCGGACAGCTGGGCAAAGCGCTTGAGGATGAAACGACCGCTCCATTCCACCGGTGGAATCTTCAGCGGCCAGTAGGTGCGGCTGACTTGCGTGCCAAAAAACGCCGCGGAAGCGACCACGGGTTCGCCAATGTATTCACCCCCCAGCGCGGCCGCCAGGGTAATGCCACCCAGCGAATGGCCGATCCAGTGCGGGACCTGGCCGCTCTGCTCGCGCACGAAGGCGCCAATGGCGGGCAGATCGTATCGCGCGTAGTCGGCAACACGGTTCTTGCGATAGTTCTGGTTGCGCTGGGACAGGCCGTGACCGCGCATTTCCGCGATCCAGACATCGAACCCCAGGCGCGTCAGATAGGCACCCAGGCCCAGCCCCTTGGGGGAGAACCAGAAACGTCGATTGGAAAAACTGCCGTGCAACAGGATCACCGGCACGCCACGGGACGCCGGTTCATCAGCCATGCCGAGGCGCGTCACCGCCAGCTCTACGGTGCCGTCGGGGCTGTTACCGGGTTTCAGCCGGTAGACATCTTCGCTCAGATCGCCGCGCCGCTCGGCGCTGATCAGGGCGACAGGAAACAGGTTGCTGCTGCTTTGCATAATCTCTTGCACAAAAAAGGGCGGCATCCGGAGGAGCCCGCCCTACTTGAAATCTCAAAACAGACCGCCCCCCTGTAGGAGCGAGCTTGCTCGCGAAGAACTTCAGGACACCACGTTTATCCAGGATAAGCGAGTCATCGTTGACGTCCATCGCGAGCGAGCTCGCTCCTACAGAGAGAGAGCGGCCCGTTCACACCGGATCAGGCCTGCGCCTGACCCTCAGCCAGGAAGAACCAGGTTTCCAGAACGGAATCGGGGTTCAACGAAACGCTTTCGATGCCCTGCTCCATCAGCCACTTGGCCAGGTCCGGGTGGTCCGAAGGACCCTGGCCGCAGATGCCGATGTACTTGCCAGCCTTGTTGCAGGCGGCAATGGCGTTGGCCAGCAGCTTCTTCACCGCCGGGTTACGCTCGTCGAACAGGTGCGCGATGATCCCGGAGTCACGGTCCAGGCCCAATGTCAGCTGGGTCAGGTCGTTGGAGCCGATGGAGAAGCCGTCGAAGAACTCGAGGAACTCTTCCGCCAGGATCGCGTTGGACGGCAGTTCGCACATCATGATGATGCGCAGACCGTTGTCGCCACGGGCCAGGCCGTTTTCGGCCAGCAGATCGATCACCTGGCTGGCTTCGCCCAGGGTACGGACGAACGGCACCATGATTTCGACGTTGGTCAGGCCCATCTCGTTGCGCACGCGCTTGAGGGCACGGCACTCGAGTTCGAAGCAGTCACGGAACGATTCGCTGATGTAACGCGAAGCGCCGCGGAAGCCCAGCATCGGGTTTTCTTCTTCCGGCTCGTAGAGCTTGCCGCCGATCAGGTTGGCGTATTCGTTGGACTTGAAGTCCGACAGGCGCACGATGACCTTTTTCGGCGTGAACGCTGCAGCCAGGGTGCTGATGCCCTCGACCAGCTTGTCGACGTAGAAGTCGACCGGATCGTTGTAACCGGCGATGCGCTTGTCGACGCTTTCCTTGATGTCCTGCGGCAGACCGTCATAGTTCAACAGCGCTTTGGGGTGCACACCAATCATGCGGTTGATGATGAATTCCAGGCGGGCCAGGCCCACACCGGCGTTCGGCAGCTGGGCGAAGTCGAAGGCGCGGTCCGGGTTGCCGACGTTCATCATGATCTTGAACGGCAGGTCCGGCATGGCGTCCACGGAGTTCTTCTTGATGTCGAAGCCCAGTTCGCCTTCGAAGATGAAACCGGTGTCGCCTTCAGCGCAGGAAACGGTCACGCCCTGGCCGTCTTTCAACAGCTGGGTGGCGTTGCCGCAACCGACCACGGCCGGGATGCCCAGCTCACGGGCGATGATCGCCGCGTGGCAGGTACGGCCGCCACGGTTGGTGACGATGGCGCTGGCGCGCTTCATGACCGGTTCCCAGTCGGGGTCGGTCATGTCGGACACCAGTACGTCGCCTGGCTGGACCTTGTCCATCTCGGACACGTCCTTGATGATGCGGACCTTGCCGGCGCCGATGCGCTGGCCAATGGCACGGCCTTCGACCAGCACGGTGCCGGTCTCTTTCAACAGGTAACGTTCCATGACGTTGGCCTGGGTGCGGCTCTTCACGGTTTCCGGACGGGCCTGCACGATGTACAGCTTGCCGTCGTCACCGTCCTTGGCCCATTCGATGTCCATCGGGCACTTGTAGTGCTTCTCGATGATCATCGCCTGCTTGGCCAACTCGCTGACTTCGGCGTCGGTCAGGCAGAAACGCGCGCGTTCGGCCTTGTCGACGTCGACGGTCTTGACCGAACGACCGGCCTTGGCTTCGTCGCCGTAGATCATCTTGATGGCTTTGCTGCCCAGGTTGCGGCGCAGGATCGCAGGGCGACCGGCGGCCAGCGTGCCTTTGTGGACGTAGAACTCATCCGGGTTCACCGCGCCTTGTACGACGGTTTCACCCAGGCCGTAGGCGCCGGTGATGAACACCACGTCACGGAAACCCGACTCGGTGTCGAGGGTGAACATCACGCCGGCAGTGCCGGTTTCGGAGCGGACCATGCGCTGCACACCGGCCGACAGGGCGACCAGCTTGTGGTCGAAGCCCTGGTGCACGCGGTAGGAAATGGCGCGGTCGTTGAACAGGGAAGCGAACACCTCTTTGGCGGCGCGAATGACGTTTTCGACGCCACGGATGTTCAGGAAGGTTTCCTGCTGGCCGGCGAAGGAAGCATCCGGCAGGTCTTCGGCGGTAGCGGAAGAGCGCACGGCCACGGCCATGTCAGGGTTGCCGGCGGACAGCGTGGCGAACGCGGTGCGGATTTCGGCATTCAGTTTTTCCGGGAACTCGGCTTCCATGATCCATTGGCGGATCTGGGCACCGGTCTTGGCCAAGGCATTGACATCGTCGACGTCCAGGGCGTCGAGGGCGGCATGGATCTGATCGTTCAGGCCGCTCAGTTCGAGGAAATCACGATAAGCCTGAGCGGTCGTGGCGAAGCCACCGGGCACCGATACACCGGCACCCGCAAGATTGCTGATCATCTCGCCCAGGGATGCGTTCTTGCCCCCCACGTGCTCAACGTCGTCTTTGCCGAGCTTGTCGAGGGAAACTACGTACTCTACCAAGGTGATCTCTCCACTAACTGTGTTGGAAAAGCTCAGAAACCGGCGGCTCAAGGGAGCGTTTGCCAGTTGTATGGCCTGGACCTGGAAAATAAGTGAGAATGCGGGCCATTGGCGGCCGGCAAATCGCGCCTATCATATCCAAGATTCGTCACTAGCTTAAGGCCCAAGGTGCAAATGAAACGATCTGCTTTCTTTATCTCCGATGGCACGGGCATTACCGCCGAAACCCTCGGCCAAAGCCTTTTGGCGCAGTTCGAAAACATTACCTTCAGCAAAGTCACGCGGCCGTACATCGACAACGTGGACAAAGCGCGGGCCATGGTACAACAAATCAACAAAGCCGCCGAAACCGACGGCTTCCGTCCGATTATCTTCGATACCATCGTCAATCAGGACATTCGTGAGATCCTCGCGACTTCCAATGGTTTCATGATCGACATTTTCTCGACCTTCCTGGCGCCCCTTGAACAGGAACTGACCGAGCATTCTTCCTATACCGTGGGCAAATCCCACTCTATCGGTGCCAACACCAATTACATGGAGCGTATCGAGGCGGTGAACTTCGCCCTCGACAACGACGACGGTGCCCGCACGCATTATTACGACAAGGCCGACCTGATCCTGGTCGGCGTATCGCGCTGCGGCAAGACCCCGACCTGCCTGTACATGGCCATGCAATTCGGCATCCGCGCGGCCAACTACCCGCTGACCGAAGACGACATGGAGCGCCTGCAACTGCCCAGCGCCCTGCGTGCCCACCAGCACAAGCTGTTTGGCCTGACCATCGACCCGGACCGCCTCACCGCGATCCGCAACGAGCGCAAGCCCAACAGCCGCTATTCGAGCTACGCCCAGTGCGAATTCGAAGTGCGCGAGGTGGAAAACCTGTTCCGCCGCGAGAACATTCCGAACATCAACTCCACGCATTTTTCCGTGGAAGAGATCTCCGCGAAGATTCTTGTGGAGAAAGGTGTGGAGCGGCGCTTCAAGTAGTTTGTAGCGCCTGTCCCGCCGCCTTCGCGAGCAAGCCCGCTCCCACATTGGACCGCATACCATTCCCACGACGCGGTCAAATGTGGGAGCGGGCTTGCTCGCGAAGAACGATGACGCGGTCGCCTAGATAACAAACAAATCCAAAAACCGATTAACAGGCGTCGCTTCAAGCGCTGCCTGATCCTTGCACAGATCAAAAATCTCCTTACTGCGCTGCCCGGTGAATCGCGTCAGCAGGTTCGCCCTGAACTTGTCCTCCAACAATGGAATGCCCTCGGCACGCCGCCGACGATGACCGATCGGATACTCCACCACCACGTTCTCGGTGCTGGACCCATCCTTGAAAAACACCTGGACGGCATTGGCGATCGAGCGCTTGTCGGCCTCCAGGTATTCGCGGGTGAAGCGCGGATCTTCGACAATGACCATCTTGTCGCGCAGCACATCGATGATCGGATGCGCCTTGTGAAAATCATCTTCGTAGTACTCGGCGACCAGGTTGCCGAACGCCAGTGGCACCGCGGTCATGTACTGGATGCAGTGATCGCGGTCAGCGGCATTGGCCAGCGGACCGACCTTGGAAATGATGCGGATCGCCGATTGTTGGGTGGTGATGACGATCCGGTCGATTTCATGCAGGCGATTGCGCACTAGCGGGTGCAGGGTCACCGCAGCCTCACAGGCCGTCTGTGCGTGGAACTCGGCGGGAAAACTGATCTTGAACAGCACGTTTTCCATCACATGACTGCCGTATGGCCGCGAGAAGCTGAAACCACGCTGGTCTTGCGGCTTGAGCGCCAGGTCGTTGTTGGTGTGACTGAACAGCACGTCGTAAAAACCCCATTGTTTGGCACTCAACACGCCTGGAATGCCCATCTCGCCACGCAGGGCGATGTCCGCCAGGCGCACACCTCGGCTGGACGCATCCCCCGCCGCCCAGGATTTTCGCGAGCCGGCATTCGGTGCATGGCGATAGGTTCGCAATGCCTGGCCGTCAGCGAACGCATGGGACAACGCCGAGAGCAACTGCTCGCGGTTGGCGCCCATGAGCTTGGCGGTGACGGCGGTGGAAGCGACTTTCACCAGAATGACGTGATCGAGGCCGACACGGTTGAACGAGTTTTCCAACGCGATCACGCCCTGGATCTCATGGGCCATGATCATCGCTTCAAGCACCGTGCGCACGGTCAGCGGCGCTTCGCCATTGGCCAGGCGCTTTTGCGACAGATGGTCAGCCACGGCGAGAATGCCACCGAGGTTATCCGACGGATGACCCCATTCAGCGGCGAGCCAGGTGTCGTTGTAGTCGAGCCAACGCACGATGCAGCCGATGTCCCACGCCGCCTTGACCGGGTCGAGTCGGTAACTGGTGCCAGGCACGCGGGCGCCGAACGGCACGACGGTGCCTTCGACCATAGGCCCCAGGTGCTTGGTGCACTCGGGAAAACGCAAGGCCAGCAGGCCGCAGCCGAGGGTGTCCATCAGGCAGTTGCGGGCGGTGTCGAGGGCTTCCAGGGAGTCGATTTTGTAGTTCAGTACGTAATCGGCAATGTCCTGCAGGACCTGGTCGTAGTCGGGGCGGTTGTTGAGGTCAACGTTGGCGCTCATGTTCGATTCACTCTGCACATGGTTCGTTGATGGGACCTCGGTTCAGGGATCAATCTCGGTGGGTGACGCCATTTTTGTTTAAAATACGATCCAAGTGTGGGAGCGGGCTTGCTCGCGAAAGCGGTGTGTCATTCGACATCAATGTTGAATGGCAGTCCGTATTCGCGAGCAAGCCCGCTCCCACATGGGGTCGGTGCCAGGTTTTAGAACGAATCGCCCGGCACGCGGACGTAACCTTCCATCAACACCCGTGCACTGCGGCTCATGATGGCCTTGTTCACGGTCCATTCGCCGTTGACCTGGCTGGCTTCGGCGCCAACGCGCAAGGTGCCCGACGGATGACCGAAGCGCACCGCGTTGCGTTCGACGCCGCCCGCCGCGAGGTTGACCAGGGTGCCGGAAATCGCTGCTGCCGTGCCGATCGCCACTGCCGCCGTGCCCATCATCGCGTGGTGCAGCTTGCCCATGGACAGTGCGCGTACCAGCAGGTCGACATCCCCCGCCGCAACCGTCTTGCCGCTGGACGACACGTACTCCGCCGGCTTGGCCACGAATGCCACTTTCGGCGTGTGCTGGCGCTTGGCTGCTTCGTCGACGTTGGATATCAGGCCCATGCGCAGTGCCCCGTAGGCACGGATGGTTTCGAACATCAGCAACGCTTTCGGATCGCCGTTGATCGCGCCTTGCAATTCGGTGCCCTTGTAGCCGATGTCTTCGGCATTGACGAAAATGGTCGGGATACCGGCGTTGATCATGGTTGCCTTGAAGGTCCCGACGCCCGGCACTTCCAGGTCATCGACCAGGTTGCCGGTAGGGAACATCGAACCGCCACCGCCCTCTTCTTCCGCTGCCGGGTCGAGGAATTCGACCTGCACTTCCGCCGCCGGAAAGGTCACGCCGTCGAGTTCGAAATCGCCGGTTTCCTGCACTTCGCCGTTGGTGATCGGCACGTGGGCGATGATGGTCTTGCCGATGTTGGCCTGCCACACGCGCACCACGGCAATGCCGTTGTGCGGGATGCGGCTGGCGTCCACCAGGCCGTTGCTGATGGCGAACGAACCGACCGCCGCGGTCAGGTTGCCGCAGTTGCCGCTCCAGTCGACGAACGGCTTGTCGATCGACACCTGACCGAACAGGTAATCGACGTCGTGATCGGCCTTGATGCTTTTCGACAGGATCACGGTCTTGCTGGTGCTGGACGTCGCGCCGCCCATGCCGTCGATCTGCTTGTCGTACGGGTCGGGGCTGCCGATCACGCGCAGCAACAAGGCATCGCGGGCCGGGCCTGGAACCTGTGCGGCCTCGGGCAAGTCCTTCAGGCTGAAGAACACGCCTTTGCTGGTGCCGCCACGCATGTAGGTGGCTGGAATTTTAATCTGAGCTGCGTGAGCCATGGTGCTCGTTACTCCTGATCTGAAAGCAGACACGGGACTCAAGGTCCCGTGTCTGTGCTGCGTGTGTTAGACGGCTACCGCCGATTCTTCGAGGAAGTCCTGGGCGAAGCGTTGCAACACGCCGCCAGCCTCGTAGATCGACACTTCTTCAGCGGTGTCGAGGCGGCAGGTCACCGGCACATCGACGCGCTCGCCGTTCTTGCGATGGATCACCAGCGTCAGCTCGGCACGCGGGGTGCGGTCGCCGATCACGTCGTAGGTTTCGCTGCCGTCGATGGCCAGGGTGTGACGGTTGGTGCCCGGCTTGAACTCCAGCGGCAACACGCCCATGCCCACCAGGTTGGTGCGGTGGATACGCTCGAAACCTTCGGCGGCAATCGCTTCGACACCGGCCAGACGCACGCCCTTCGCTGCCCAGTCGCGGGACGAACCCTGACCGTAGTCGGCGCCGGCGATGATGATCAGCGGCTGCTTGCGATCCATGTAGGTCTCGATCGCTTCCCACATGCGCATCACTTTGCCTTCCGGCTCGACGCGAGCGAGGGAGCCCTGCTTGACCTTGCCGTTTTCCAGAACCATTTCGTTGAACAGTTTCGGGTTGGCGAAGGTTGCGCGCTGCGCGGTCAGGTGGTCACCGCGGTGAGTCGCGTAGGAGTTGAAGTCCTCCTCCGGCAGGCCCATTTTTGCCAGGTATTCGCCGGCGGCGCTGTCGAGCATGATCGCGTTGGATGGCGACAGGTGGTCGGTGGTGATGTTGTCCGGCAGTACCGCCAGCGGGCGCATGCCCTTGAGCGGACGCGCGCCGGCCAGTGCGCCTTCCCAGTACGGCGGACGGCGGATGTAGGTGCTCATCTCGCGCCAGTCGTACAGCGGCGCGACTTTCGGGCCGGTGTCTTCGTGAATGGCGAACATCGGGATGTAGACCTGGCGGAACTGCTCCGGCTTCACCGAGGCTTTCACTACGGCGTCGATTTCTTCGTCGCTCGGCCAGATGTCTTTCAGGCGGATTTCCTTGCCGTCGACGACGCCCAGCACATCCTTCTCGATATCGAAACGGATGGTACCGGCGATCGCGTAAGCGACGACCAGCGGCGGCGAAGCGAGGAAAGCCTGCTTGGCGTACGGGTGGATCCGGCCGTCGAAGTTACGGTTGCCGGACAACACAGCCGTGGCGTACAGGTCACGGTCGATGATCTCTTGCTGGATCACTGGGTCCAGCGCACCGGACATGCCGTTGCAGGTGGTGCAGGCGAAGGCCACGACGCCGAAACCGAGCTGTTCCAGCTCATCGGTCAGGCCGGCTTCGTCGAGGTACAGGGCGACGGTTTTCGAGCCCGGTGCCAGGGACGACTTGACCCAAGGCTTGCGGGTCAGGCCGAGCTTGTTGGCGTTGCGTGCCAGCAGGCCGGCGGCGATCACGTTGCGCGGGTTGCTGGTGTTGGTGCAGCTGGTGATGGCGGCGATGATCACCGCGCCGTCCGGCATTTGCCCCGGCACATCGTCCCACTGACCGGAGATGCCTTTGGCAGCCAGGTCCGATACCGCGACACGGGCGTGCGGGTTGCTCGGGCCGGCCATGTTGCGCACTACCGAAGACAGGTCAAAGGTCAGGCCGCGCTCGTATTGCGCGCCTTTGAGGCTGTCAGCCCACAGGCCGGTGGTCTTGGCGTAGTTCTCGACCAACTGCACCTGCTCGTCTTCACGACCGGTGAGCTTGAGGTAGTCGATGGTCTGCTGGTCGATGTAGAACATCGCCGCGGTGGCGCCGTATTCCGGAGCCATGTTGGAGATGGTTGCGCGGTCGCCCAGGGTCAGCGCCGCGGCGCCTTCACCGAAGAACTCCAGCCATGCACCCACGACTTTCTGCTTGCGCAGGAACTCGGTTAGCGCCAGCACCATGTCGGTGGCGGTGATGCCCGGTTGCAGCTTGCCAGTCAGTTCAACGCCAACGCTTTCCGGCAGGCGCATCCAGGAGGCGCGGCCGAGCATCACGCTTTCGGCTTCCAGGCCGCCAACGCCGATGGCGATCACGCCCAGCGCATCGACGTGCGGGGTGTGGCTGTCGGTGCCGACGCAGGTGTCAGGGAAGGCTACGCCGTCACGTACCTGGATCACCGGAGACATTTTCTCCAGGTTGATCTGGTGCATGATGCCGTTGCCCGGCGGGATCACGTCGACGTTCTTGAACGCCTTCTTGGTCCAGTTGATGAAGTGGAAACGGTCTTCGTTGCGACGGTCTTCGATGGCGCGGTTCTTCTCGAACGCCTCCGGATCGAAACCACCGCGCTCGACGGCCAGGGAGTGGTCGACGATCAGTTGCGTCGGTACCACCGGGTTCACTTGCGCTGGATCGCCGCCTTGCAGGGCGATGGCGTCACGCAGGCCGGCGAGGTCGACCAGTGCGGTCTGGCCGAGAATGTCGTGGCACACCACACGGGCCGGGAACCACGGGAAGTCGAGGTCGCGCTTGCGTTCGATGAATTGCTTGAGGGATTCGGTCAGCGTGGCCGGGTCGCAGCGACGCACCAGGTTTTCCGCCAGCACGCGGGAGGTGTACGGCAGGGTGTCATAGGCGCCGGGCTGGATGGCCTCGACCGCCGCGCGGACGTCGAAGTAATCCAGGTGGCTGCCGGGCAGCGTTTTACGGAATTCAGTGTTCATCGTCAGGACTCGGGTCACGGTAGTTACAAAGGGTGGGGCCTGGCACAGCTCCCGAATTGAACACAGACCTCTGTAGGAGCCGGCTTGCCGGCGAATGCGGTGGGTCAGCAACAACAATGTTGAATGACAAACCGCCTTCGCTGGCAAGCCAGCTCCTACAGGGTCACCGGTTCATTCAGTGACCTGGGCAGGCATTCCCACCATTCAGCGTTGTTCGATTGGCACGAACTTGCGCTGTTCGACGCCGGTGTACTCGGCGCTCGGGCGGATGATGCGGTTGTTGGCACGTTGTTCGTACACGTGGGCCGCCCAGCCGGTCAGGCGCGAGCAGACGAAGATCGGTGTGAACAACTTGGTCGGGATGCCCATGAAGTGGTACGCCGAGGCATGGTAGAAGTCGGCGTTCGGGAACAGCTTCTTCTGCTCCCACATGGTCTTGTCGATGGCTTCGGAAACCGGGAACAACACCGTGTCCCCCACTTCGTCGGCAAGTTTTTTCGACCAGGCCTTGATCACTTCGTTACGCGGATCGTTGTCCTTATAGATCGCGTGACCGAAGCCCATGATCTTGTCCTTGCGCTCGAGCATGCCGAGGGTGCCCTTGATCGCGTCTTCCGGCGACGAGAAGCGCTCGATCATTTCCATCGCCGCTTCGTTGGCGCCGCCGTGCAACGGGCCACGCAGCGAGCCGATGGCCGCGGTGATGCACGAGTACAAGTCAGACAGGGTCGACGCGCAAACACGGGCAGTGAAGGTCGAGGCGTTGAATTCGTGCTCCGCGTAGAGGATCAGCGAAACGTTCATCACCTTGACGTGCAGCTCGCTCGGCTTCTTGCCGTGCAGCAGGTGCAGGAAATGACCACCGATGGACTGCTCGTCGCTCACGCATTCGATGCGCTTGCCTTCGTGGCTGAAGCGGTACCAGTAGGTCATGATCGCCGGGAAAGCAGCCAGCAGGCGGTCAGTCTTGTCGTGCTGCTCGGAGAAGTCGTTCTCCGGCTCCAGGTTGCCCAGGAACGAGCAGCCTGTGCGCATCACGTCCATCGGGTGGGCGTCGGCGGGGATGCGTTCCAGCACTTCTTTCAGCGCTTGCGGCAGGTCACGCAGCTTGCTCAGCTTGGTGATGTAGGCATTCAGTTGCGCCTTGCTCGGCAGCTCGCCGTACAGCAGCAGGTAGGCGACTTCTTCGAACTGTGCGTCAGCCGCCAGTTCACGAACGTCATAACCACGATAGGTCAGACCGGCACCCGACTGGCCCACGGTGGACAGTGCGGTTTGCCCGGCTACCTGGCCACGGAGCCCGGCGCCACTGAGTACTTTTGCTTCGGCCATTTCTGCCTCCAATATTTTTGAATTTGTCAGGGAATCGGCAAATTGTGATTCATCAGGTCTTTTGGGTGTTGCCGAAAAGATCGCAGCCTCGTTTCACTCGACAGCTCCTACAGGGGAAAGCGATCTTTTGATCTTCATTTCTTCGCAGCAAACAACGCATCGAGCTTCTGCTCGAAGGTGTGGTAGTCGATGCGATCGTAAAGCTCCATGCGGGTCTGCATGGTGTCGATGACATTCGCCTGCGTGCCATCGCGGCGTAGCGCGGTGTAGACGTTTTCCGCGGCCTTGTTCATGGCGCGGAAGGCCGACAGCGGGTACAGCACCAGCGATACATCCGCTCCAGCAAGCTGCTCGGTGGTGTACAGCGGCGTCGCGCCGAATTCAGTGATGTTGGCCAGGATCGGCGCTTTCACACGGTTGGCGAACAACTTGTACATGTCCAGTTCGGTGATGGCTTCCGGGAAAATCATGTCGGCGCCAGCTTCGATGCACGCAGCGGCGCGATCCAGAGCAGATTCCAGGCCTTCCACCGCCAGGGCGTCGGTACGGGCCATGATCACGAAGCTGTCATCGGTACGGGCATCGACCGCCGCCTTGATGCGATCGACCATTTCCTGCTGGGTCACGATCTCTTTATTAGGACGGTGACCGCAACGCTTGGCGCCAACCTGGTCTTCGATGTGAATCGCCGCCGCGCCGAACTTGATCATCGACTTCACGGTACGGGCCACGTTGAAGGCCGAGGAACCGAAACCGGTGTCCACGTCCACCAGCAGCGGCAGGTCGCAAACGTCGGTGATACGGCGCACGTCGGTCAGCACGTCATCCAGGCCGGTGATGCCCAGGTCCGGCAGGCCGAGGGAGCCAGCAGCCACCCCGCCACCGGACAGGTAGATCGCCTTGAAACCGGCGCGCTTGGCCAGCAGCGCGTGGTTGGCGTTGATCGCGCCGACCACTTGCAGTGGATGCTCGCTGGCGACCGCATCGCGGAAACGCTGGCCTGGAGTGCTCTTGTTCAAACTCATGACTCACCTCGTTTGGCTGTCGGGTTGGCGCCGTCCTGGTAATGACGGGCGATGTTGCGTTTGGAGGCGCCGATGTGACGGCGCATCAACAACTCGGCCAGTTCACCGTCACGGTCGGCGATGGCATCGAGAATTCGGTGGTGCTCGGCGAACGCCTGGTGTGGGCGATTGGGCGTGCTGGAAAACTTCATGCGGTACATGCGCACCAGTTGATACAGCTCGCCGCAGAGCATTTGCGTCAGGGTGCGGTTACCGCTGCCCTGGATAATCCGGTAGTGGAAGTCGAAATCGCCTTCCTGCTGGTAATAGCCGCGACCGGCCTGGAAGGCCTCGTCGCGCTCGTGGGTTTCGAGGACGCGACGCAGTTCGTCGATTTCTTCGACGCTCATGCGTTCGGCGGCCAGACGACAGGCCATGCCTTCAAGGGATTCGCGGATTTCGTAGAGCTCGATCAACTCGGCATGATCGAGCGACACCACCCGCGCCCCGACGTGCGGCACGCGCACCAGCAGGCGCTGGCCTTCCAGACGGTGGATGGCCTCGCGTAGCGGGCCGCGGCTGATGCCGTAGGTCCGGGCCAGCTCCGGCTCGGAGATTTTGCTGCCGGGGGCAATATCGCCCTTGACGATGGCCGCCTGAATACGCCGGAAGACGTTCTCGGAAAGCGTTTCCGAGTCGTCCTGAACGATGAGCGGGGGATCCAGTTGATCCAACATATTGTCGACACCTTGAAAGCCAGTGCCGCAAAAACTAACCAAAACAGGCGCTCCAGTCAAAGGATAATTCGATATTGTCGACAATCGTCTAATAACCGACTGCACCATAACCAAGCAGGGCCCTCTGTTTATAGCCGCCCCCCACCGGTGGCGCCATAAACCCACCGTGCTAGAATGCCGCCCGCATTTGTCTGTCACATCTGCACGGCTTGTCATGAATAGCTGATAGGCCTACGAGGGAGCTTGCGCAGTGATGCCAGGGCCTTGAACCGAAATACGCACCGCTGCGCACCAGGATTTATGAGACTCAAGCCCTTCTCCACACTCCTTTATTGTCTTTGCCTGCCAGGTTTTGCCGTGGCGGGGGAAAAGACCGTCTATGGCCTCAACGAATACGCATCCCTGGGCGGTATCGACCTGGAAGTGGCTGCCAAACTCGATACCGGCGCGAAAACCGCGTCCCTGAGTGCCCGCGACATCAAGCGTTTCAAACGCAATGGCGAGTCCTGGGTACGTTTCTACCTGGCCATCGACGCCGCCCATTCGCACCCGATCGAACGACCGCTGGCCCGTGTCAGCAAGATCAAGCGCCGGGCTGGTGACTACGATCCGGAAGAGGGCAAGAAGTACACCGCCCGTCCGGTGATCGAGCTGGATATCTGCATGGGTTCAGCTTTACGCAGCATAGAAGTGAACCTGACCGACCGAAGCGCGTTCCAATACCCGCTCCTGATCGGCTCCGAAGCGCTCAAACGCTTCGATGCGCTGGTCGACCCCAGTCTTAAATACGCTGCCGGCAAACCCGCCTGCGCCACCGACGCTCATACCGCCGAGTAATTCAAATGCGCTCTCTTACCCTTCATCTGAAAATGCTGATCGCCATCCTGGTGGTGTTGGGCATTTCAGTCACGGCCTACCAGATTTTCGTACTCGGCATTCCCGTGACCGAAGACGCCACCGACGACTTGTGGAACATCGACGCCAAGGTCGAGTTCGTCGCCAGTGCCAAGGATCCGGTCAAGATCCAGATGTTCGTGCCGCCGCTGAGCCGCGATTACGTGAGCCTCAACGAAAGCTTCATCTCCAATAACTACGGCGTGGCCGTGAACCGGGTCGACGGCAACCGCAAGGTCACCTGGTCGGCGCGCCGGGCCAAAGGCAACCAGACCCTTTATTACCGCCTGGTGCTGACCAAGCGCTACACCGCCGAAAAAGCCAAGATCAAGGGGCCGACCTTCCGCGACAGCATTGCCCTGGAAGGCCCTGAGAAACTCGCCGCCGAAGCGCTGCTGGCGCCGATTCGCCAGCACTCGGCCGACGTCGAGACCTTCATCAGCGAAGCGATCAAGCGGGTCAACAACAGCAACGACGACAATGCCAAGATGCTCCTGGCCGGCGACCCGACACCGGCGCACAAGGCGAAGATCGTCGAACTGCTGCTGTCCATCGCCCACGTGCCGGTGGAAAAGGTCCATACCATTCGCCTGGTGGCCGACCAGCCGCAAACCCCGGAACTCTGGCTGCGCAGCTTCAACGGCACCGACTGGCTGTACTTCAACCCGGAAACCGGCGAACAGGGCCTGCCGACCGACCGCCTGCTGTGGTGGACCGGCGACGAAAACCTGATCACCGTCGACGGCGGCAAGAAGGCCACTGTGACCTTCAGCATGAACAACAGCGAAATGAACGCCATTCGCCTGGCCAAGCTGACCGACGAAAATACCGACGCCAACTTCCTCGAATACTCGCTGTACGGCCTGCCGCTGCAAACCCAGCAGACCTTCATGATCATGGTGATGATCCCGATCGGCGTGCTGGTGATCCTGATCCTGCGCAACCTGATCGGCCTGCAGACCCTCGGCACCTTTACCCCGGTGCTGATCGCCCTGGCCTTCCGCGAAACCCAGCTCGGCTTCGGCATCGTGCTGTTTACCATCATCACGGCGCTGGGGCTGTCGCTGCGCTCCTACCTTGAACACCTGAAGCTGCAAATGCTGCCGAGGCTGTCGGTGGTACTGACGTTCGTGGTGGTGTTGATCGCGGCCATCAGCCTGTTCAGCCACAAGCTCGGCCTGGAGCGCGGACTGTCGGTGGCGTTGTTCCCGATGGTGATCCTGACCATGACCATCGAACGCCTGTCGATCACCTGGGAAGAACGCGGCGCCAGCCATGCCATGAAAGTCGCGATCGGGACCCTGTTCGCGGCCTCCCTGGCGCACCTGATCATGAGCGTGCCGGAACTGGTGTACTTCGTATTCACCTTCCCGGCGATCCTGCTGATCCTGGTGGGCTTCATGCTGGCCATGGGTCGCTATCGCGGCTACCGCCTGACCGAGTTGGTGCGCTTCAAGGCCTTCCTGAAGAAGGCTGACGCCTGATGTTCGGCTTCTGGAAGACCTGGAAAGCCCTGGAAGCCCGGGGCATCATGGGCATCAACCGGCGTAACGCGGACTACGTGCTCAAGTACAACAAGCGCAGCCTGTACCCGATCGTCGATGACAAGATCATCACCAAGGAACGGGCGATTGCCGCCGGCATCCACGTGCCGCAGCTGTACGGGGTGATCTCCACCGAGAAGGAAATCGACAAGCTCGACGAGATCATCGACGGGCGCAACGATTTCGTGATCAAGCCGGCCCAGGGCGCGGGCGGCGACGGCATCATCGTCATCGCCGACCGCTTCGAGGGCCGTTATCGCACGGTGTCCGGCAAGATCATCAGCCACGAAGAGATCGAGCACCATGTCTCGAGCATTCTGACCGGGCTGTACTCCCTTGGCGGGCATCGCGACCGGGCACTGATCGAATACCGGGTGATTCCGGACCAGATCTTCAAGAGCATCAGCTATGAAGGCGTGCCGGACATCCGCATCATCGTGCTGATGGGCTACCCGGTGATGGCCATGCTGCGCTTGCCCACCCGCCAGTCGGGCGGCAAGGCCAACCTGCACCAGGGCGCCATCGGCGTAGGTGTCGACCTGGCCACTGGCCTGACCCTGCGCGGCACCTGGCTGAACAACATCATCGCCAAGCACCCGGACACCACCAACGCGGTGGACGGCGTGCAACTGCCCTACTGGGACGGCTTCATGAAACTCGCCGCAGGCTGCTATGAGCTGTGCGGGCTGGGTTACATCGGTGTCGACATGGTGCTGGACCAGGAGAAAGGCCCGCTGATCCTCGAGCTCAACGCCCGGCCGGGGCTGAACATCCAGATCGCCAACGATTGCGGCCTGACGTTGCGCACCCACGCGGTCGAGGCGCGGCTGGAAGAGTTGAAGGCCCGGGGTGTGACCGAAACCGTCGAAGAGCGGGTAGCGTTCGTGCAGGAGATGTTTGGGCATATTCCGCCGGTCGAGGGCTGAGTTCCTCCTTGTAGGAGCGAGCTTGCTCGCGATGGACGTCAACGATAACGCGTGCTTCCTGGATGTACGCGTTGCTCTCAGGTTCATCGCGAGCAAGCTCGCTCCTACAAGTACCCGACATCCCTCTAGGAGCAATTCCCCGAGAGGACTACAATCGCCACCCCGCCTCGATGGCTGATCTCCCTCGCCCATGCTGACCTGTTCCGTACACCCGCTGCCCTATCGCGCCAATCCCGCCGACTACTTTGCGGCCATTCGTCATGCCCCCGGTGCCGTGCTGCTCGACAGCGGCCGCCCGAGTGCCGAGCGCGGGCGCTTTGACCTGCTCAGCGCCTGGCCGCTGGAACAGCTGACGGTCGCGCCTGACGAGCGTGGCGGCGATTTCCTGCAACGCCTGCGGGACAATCTGACGCGCCTGGGCGAAGCGACACTACCCAATGACCTGCCGTTCGCCGGTGGCCTGATCGGCTACCTGAGCTACGATTTCGGCCGCCACCTGGAAAACCTGCCGAGCCGGGCCCTGGATGACCTGCATTTGCCGGATGCGCGGTTCGGCCTGTACGACTGGGCGCTGATCAGCGATCACCAGCAGGCCACCAGCCAACTGGTGTTCCACCCGACGCTGGCCGACAGCGAACGTCAGCGCCTGATCCAGCTGTTCAGCCAGCCAGCCGTTGCCGTGGGCGAGCCGTTCAGGTTGCAGGCGCCGATGAATGCAGATCTGAGTGCCGGGCAGTATCGTCAGGCGATCGAACGCATCCAGCAATACATCCAGGCCGGTGACTGCTACCAGGTCAACTTCGCCCAACGCTTCCGCGCGCCCTGCCAGGGTGATCCATGGACGGCGTACTGCGCGTTGCGCTTGGCGTGCCCCACGCCGTTTTCCGGTTTCCAGAGCCTGCCCGACGGCGGCGCGGTGCTCAGCCTGTCACCGGAACGCTTCGTCAAAGTCACAGAGCGCCTGGTTGAAACCCGCCCGATCAAAGGCACGCGCCCACGGGGCCTCACGCCAGGCGAAGACGCGGCGAACGCCGCCGAACTGCTGGCAAGCCCCAAGGACCGCGCGGAAAACCTGATGATTGTCGACCTGCTACGCAACGACCTCGGCCGCACCTGCCGCACCGGCTCGGTTCGCGTGCCTGAGTTGTTCAGCCTGGAAAGCTACCCGAATGTGCATCACCTGGTGAGCAGCGTGACCGGCGAACTGGCGGCTGATCGGGATGCGCTGGACCTGATCGCCGGCAGCTTCCCGGGCGGCTCGATTACCGGCGCGCCGAAAATTCGCTCGATGCAGATCATCGACGAGCTGGAACCCACTCGACGCGGACTGTACTGCGGGTCATTGCTGTATCTGGACGTGCGCGGCGAGATGGACAGCTCAATCGCCATTCGCAGCCTGCTGGTCAAGGATGGGCAGGTGTGTTGCTGGGGCGGTGGCGGAATCGTCGCGGACTCCGAGTGGCAGGCCGAGTATCAGGAATCGATCACCAAGGTGAAGGTGCTGCTCGATACCCTGCAAAGCCTTTAAAACATCGCCAGCAAGCCGGCTCCTACAAGGATTGCGACGATCCTGTAGGAGCTGGCTTGCCAGCGAAGGCGTCCGAGCAGACGACTACAGACTCAAGGCCCGATTCGAAGCCTTGATGAACTCCTGCTTCAACTCTTCAAACGTGTGCACCGCCGGGAACTGCGGGAATTCGGCGATCACATTGTCCGGCGCATGGAACAGAATCCCGGCATCCGCTTCGCCCAGCATCGTGGTGTCGTTGTAGGAATCACCCGCCGCAATCACCCGGTAGTAAAGGCTCTTGAAGGCCAAGACCGACTGACGCTTGGGATCTTTCTGACGCAACTGGTAGCCAGTAACGCGCCCGCTATCGTCAGTGATCAGACGGTGGCAGAGCAAGGTCGGGAAGCCCAGCTGACGCATCAGCGGCTGGGAGAACTCGTAGAAGGTATCCGACAGAATCACCACCTGGAAGCGCTCGCGCAGCCAATTGACGAACTCGACGGCACCGTCCAGCGGCTTGAGCGTCGCGATCACTTCCTGGATGTCGGCGAGCTTCAGGCCGTGTTCGTCCAGAATCCGCAAACGCTGCTTCATCAGCACGTCATAGTCGGGAATGTCCCGGGTGGTGGCCCTGAGGGATTCGATCCCGGTTTTTTCCGCGAAGGCGATCCAGATTTCCGGGACCAGCACACCTTCAAGATCCAGACAGGCAATTTCCACAAGACACTCCCATTGGTATTGTTTATTGAGTCGAGCGAGCCCGAACTCTAGCGACAACTCCCCCACCACGCAACGCAGAGGACGCCCCGGCCAGTGCCGCTTTTTGTTACCATCGGCCCCATATAGAGCGCCAAGCGCCACCGACCTGTAGGAAGCCGCCCTGATGAGCCCAACGTTCGACGTCGTGGAACTCGCCACGACCTATGCCAATAAATCCGCCCAGGACATCCTCAAACTCGCCTTTGCCGAGTTTGGCGATGAGCTGTGGATATCTTTCAGCGGCGCCGAAGACGTGGTGCTGGTGGACATGGCCTGGAAGCTGAACAAGAACGTCAAGGTGTTCAGCCTCGACACCGGCCGCTTGCATCCCGAGACCTACCGCTTCATCGATCAGGTGCGCGAGCACTACAAGATCGACATCGAACTGGTGTCACCGGACTACACCAGGCTGGAACCGTTCGTGAAGGAAAAAGGCCTGTTCAGTTTCTACAAGGACGGCCATGGCGAGTGCTGCGGCATCCGCAAGATCGAGCCGCTGCGTCGCAAGCTGTCTGGCGTGAAGGCCTGGGCCACCGGCCAGCGCCGCGACCAGAGCCCCGGCACGCGCAGCGCCGTGGCGGTGATGGAAGTCGATACCGCGTTCTCCACCCCGGAACGCACCCTGTACAAGTTCAACCCGCTGGCACAGATGACCAGCGAGGAAATCTGGGGCTACATCCGCATGCTCGAACTGCCGTACAACAGCCTGCACGAACGCGGCTTCATCAGCATCGGCTGCGAACCGTGCACCCGCCCGGTACTGCCGAACCAGCACGAGCGTGAAGGCCGCTGGTGGTGGGAAGAAGCGACCCAGAAAGAATGCGGATTGCATGCAGGCAATATCATCAGCAAGTCCAAGGCCTGATCTCTCTGCAAATCCCCCTGTAGGAGCGAGCTTGCTCGCGATGAACCCTGGAACGCCGCGGGGTATCAGACACCCCGCGTTATCGTTGACGACCATCGCGAGCAAGCTTGCTCCTACAGGATTCGTGACCGAGCCGAAAAATGTGTACACAGGAATGTCACCATAGGTGCCATTAATGTGTGCACTTTTAATTTCCACGCCCCAAAAAGTTACATCCTCCTTTCCTGACTTCCCCAGTCGACCAAACCCAACAATCCCGCTGAAAAATAAATACCTGTTCAAACGGTCAATTTATATTTCCATTTTTTCAATAACTTGGCGAAAAACCATAACAAAACGAAATGAGCAGCGCATTTCATATATCTCCCGACTGGCACGCATCTCGCTTAAGTGCATACATGTTTTGTATACAATAAAGCCAAAACATAAAAACACTTAGATCCGCAAGCCTGAAGCGCCCTATCCCGTACAGGCTGCAGATGCCCCGTAACCAATGATATTCGCCACCCGCGACGAAGATTGCCGAGCAAAGGCTCAAGCACAGTCATCGCGGCGTCGAGCATCAGGAGCCTGCCGGAATGCGTACAAGTCTCTCCAATAACAATGTCGCGCTGGATCTACCCTCCTCCCACGTCACCCAGACAGCTTTTGGGCAATCGCTTGAATCCTCTGTCGTGCTCAGCCCCCGCCTGCACAACAAGGACCTGGCGCCAACGAAGGCGGAAGGCCGGCGCTGGGGTCGCTACAGCATCTTCGCGTTGTGGACCAACGATGTGCACAACATCGCCAACTACTCGTTTGCCATCGGCCTGTATGCCCTGGGCCTGGGCGGCTGGCAGATTCTCCTGTCCCTGGGCATCGGAGCGGCGCTGGTGTATTGCTTCATGAACCTGTCGGGCTACATGGGCCAGAAAACCGGGGTGCCGTTTCCGGTCATCAGCCGCATCAGTTTCGGCATCCACGGGGCACAGATTCCCGCTTTGATCCGCGCCGTGATCGCCATCGCCTGGTTCGGCATCCAGACCTACCTGGCCTCCGTGGTCTTTCGGGTGTTGCTGACCGCTATCCATCCCGGTTTCGCCGAGTACGACCACGACTCGATCCTCGGTCTGTCGACACTGGGTTGGGTGTGTTTCGTCTCGATCTGGTTGGTGCAGTTGGCGATCCTCGCCTATGGCATGGAGATGGTGCGGCGCTACGAAGGGTTTGCCGGGCCGGTGATCCTGCTCACCGTCGCGGCCCTCGCCGCCTGGATGTACTTCCAGGCCAATGCGACCATCGCCTGGTCGATCCGCGAGCCGCTGAGCGGTGGCGAGATGTGGCGCAATATCTTTGCCGGCGGAGCGTTGTGGCTGGCGATCTACGGCACGCTGATCCTCAACTTCTGCGACTTCGCCCGCTCTTCGCCGTGCCGCAAGACCATCAAGGTCGGCAACTTCTGGGGCCTACCGGTCAACATCCTGGTCTTCGCCGCCATCACCGTCCTGCTCTGTGGCGCGCAATTTCAGATTAACGGCCGCATCATTGAAAGCCCGACCGAGATCATCGCCTCGATCCCCAACACCTTCTTCCTGGTCCTGGGCTGCCTGGCGTTCCTGATCGTCACCGTGGCGGTCAATATCATGGCCAACTTCGTCGCCCCGGCCTTTGTCCTCAGCAACCTGGCGCCCAAGTACCTGACGTTCCGCCGTGCCGGGCTGATCAGCGCGACCATTGCCGTGCTGATCCTGCCGTGGAACCTCTACAACAGCCCACTGGTGATCGTCTACTTCCTCTCCGGCCTCGGCGCCCTGCTCGGCCCGCTGTACGGCGTGATCATGGTCGACTACTGGCTGGTGCGAAAAGGCCAGGTCAACGTGCCGCAGTTGTACAGCGAAGACCCCAACGGCGCCTATTACTACAGCCGCGGGGTCAACCTGCGCGCGGTGGTGGCCTTCATTCCCGCCGCGCTGATCGCCATCGTCCTGGCGCTGGTACCGGGTTTCCACCTGGTGTCGCCGTTCTCCTGGCTGATCGGTGCCGGGATTGCCGGGATGCTCTACCTGATCATCGCCAAGCGCCAACCCCACTACGCCGACGTCAGCGGTGAAGCCATCGCCGTGGACAACGTCAGCCATTAACTCCCTCGCGGCCCGGCAGTATCGGGCCGCTGAACCACCCGTTATAAGGACTTCCCATGCGCATTCTCGTGGTCAACGTCAACACCACCGAATCCATCACCCAGGCGATCGCCCGCTCGGCCCAGGCCGTGGCAGCGCCCGGCACGGAGATCGTTGGCCTGACGCCCTACTTCGGTGCCGACTCGATCGAAGGCAACTTCGAAAGCTACCTGGCTGCCATTGCGGTGATGGACCGGGTCATGGCCTACGACCAGCCTTTCGATGCGGTGATTCAAGCCGGCTACGGCGAACACGGCCGCGAAGGCCTGCAGGAATTGCTCAACGTACCGGTGGTCGACATCACTGATGCGGCCGCGAGCACCGCGATGTTTCTCGGTCACGCCTACTCGGTGGTCACCACCCTCGACCGCACCGTGCCGCTGATCGAAGACCGCCTGAAACTGTCCGGGCTCTGGGACCGCTGCGCCTCGGTGCGGGCCAGTGGCCTGGCGGTGCTGGAACTGGAGCACGAGCCGCAACGCGCGCTGGAGGCCATCGTGCATCAGGCTGAACTGGCAGTGACCCAGGACAAGGCCGAAGTGATTTGCCTGGGCTGCGGCGGCATGGCCGGGCTGGATGAGCAGATTCGCCTGCGCACCGGCGTGCCGGTGATCGATGGCGTGACCGCGGCGGTGACCATCGCCGAATCGCTGGTGCGGCTGGGGTTGTCGACCTCCAAGGTGCGCACTTATGCGACACCGCGGCCGAAGAATATCGTCGGCTGGCCTGGGCGGTTTGGGCGCTGAATTCCCAACATTGAAGCGAGTCGCCCCCTTCGCGAGCAAGCCCGCTCCCACAGGGGATTTGTGCACGCCGCAGATCCGATGTGGGAGCGGGCTTGCTCGCGAAGGGGGCGCCTCGGTTTCCAACCTGGTTCATACCGCACTAAAACGCTGCCCCAACCCCCGCTCCGCAAACTGCTCGATGATGAAATCCACAAACGCCCGGGTCTTGCCGGGCAGCAGCTTGTGCTCGGCGTAATAGATAGAAATATTGCCATCGTCGACATACCAGTCCGGCAACACCCGCTGCAACGTCCCCGCCTCCAGATAGCCCAACGCAAAGGGCATGCTCACCAGTGCAATACCCAAACCCTGGACCGCCGTGGCACAGGCCGCCTCAGAATCGCTCATGGTCATCCGCGCCTTGAGGGTCAAGGGACTGTGTTGCTGGGTGCGACTGGTCAACTGCCAGGAACGCACGCGACCGGTCTGCGGCGAGCGAATAAGGATGCCGTCGTGCGGCTTGAGATCGTCAGGCTCAAGGATCGCCTCGTGCGCCGCCAGGTAATCGGCAGAGGCCACCAACACGCGATGGGCTGGCGTCAGCTTGCGCGCCACCACCCCTTGGGGGAGTTCGAAGCCGCCACCAATCGCGGCGTCGAAACCCTGGGCGATCAGGTCGACCTGCCGGTTATCGAAATGCCAGTCCGGATTGATCGCCGGAAAGCGCCGCAAAAACTCACCGAGTAGCGGCACGATGTACAAACGTCCGAACACGGTGCCCATGCTGACCTTCAGGGTACCCGCCGGACGGCCTTCGGCGCTGGCCAGATTGGCTACGGCATTCTGGATGGTGAGCAGGCTGCCACTGACTTCATCGAGAAACAGCTGACCGGCCTCGGTGAGCGTGAGGCTGCGGGTGCTGCGCTGAAACAGCCGCACGCCCAGCCGGGCTTCAAGCTTGGCCACGCTCTTGCCCACGGCCGCCGGGGTCAGGCTCAAGCGTCGCGCGGCTTCGGCAAAGCTGCCGACCTCGGCGCTGCGTACAAAGCATTCGATACTGCTGAAGGTTTCCATGGCCAACCATTATAAACTTCTGGTTTACACAGACTATCGCAATTACCCCCTACTCAGCGTGCAATCCTGAATCGATACTAGGCTCCATCAACCGGGACATCTCGCCTCGGGACTTTGGAGATCGATATGACTACTCAGAACCTCAGTGGCAAAGTGGCTTTGATCCAGGGCGGTTCCCGCGGTATCGGCGCTGCCATTGTCAAACGCCTGGCCGCTGAAGGCGCGACTGTCGCCTTTACCTATGTCAGCTCCACGGCCAAGGCCCAGGAACTGCAAGACAGCATCACCAACGCCGGCGGCAAAGCCCTGGCGATCAAGGCTGACAGCGCCGACGCCGAGGCCATCCGCAGCGCCGTAACGGCTACCGTAGAGGCCTTTGGTCAGCTGGATATCCTGGTCAACAACGCGGGCGTGCTGGCCGTTGCACCGCTGGAAGATTTCAAACTCGAAGACTTCGACCAGACCCTGGCGATCAACGTACGCAGCGTGTTCATCGCCACCCAGGCTGCCGCCAAATACATGACCGAAGGCGGTCGAATCATCAACATCGGCAGCACCAACGCCGACCGCATGCCCTTCGCCGGTGGCGGCCCGTACGCCATGAGCAAATCGGCGCTGGTCGGCTTGACCAAGGGCCTGGCCCGCGACCTCGGCCCCAAAGGCATCACCATCAACAACGTGCAGCCGGGCCCGGTCGATACCGACATGAACCCTGCCCACGGCGACTTCGCTGACAGCCTGATTCCATTGATGGCAGTGGGGCGTTACGGCAAAGCCGAAGAGATCGCCAGTTTCGTCGCCTACCTGGTCGGCCCCGAAGCCGGCTACATCACCGGCGCGAGCCTGACCATCGACGGTGGTTTTGGCGCCTGATGAATTGAATGCAATCAAACTGTGGGAGCGGGCTTGCTCGCGAAGAGGGAGTGTCAGTCGAAATTGACGTGGGCTGACACACCGCTTTCGCGAGCAAGCCCGCTCCCACAGTTAATGTCATCAGGTCCACTCAAGTGCAGGCAGGCCACAGGCATCCGGTACAAATGCCTTCAACGTACGAAGAATACCGTCGGCATGGGCGTATTTTTCGTCAGCCATCGCCGCATCCGGAATCGCAATCGCCGTCATCCCCGCCGCTTTGGCTGCCGTGACACCGAACGGCGAATCCTCGAACACCAGGCAATCCTGTGGCTCCACACCCAGGCGTCGCGCTGCCGTCAGGAAGATATCCGGCGCCGGTTTGGCCGCGCCGACGTCTGGATCATCGGCAGTGACGATGAAGTCGAACAAGGCGAACCAGTCGCGGTGCAAGGTGGTTTTCTGGCCGAACGACTGGCTCGAGGAACTGGTACCCACCGCAATGGGAATGTTATGCGCCTTCAAGTGCCGGACCAGTTGTTCCGCACCCGGCATCGCCTGCGCAGCAGGAAAACGCTCGCGCATCAGCGGCTCGCGAATCACCAGGAACTCTTCGGCGCTGATCGGCAAGTCAAGCGCCTGCACCACATAGCGCGCCAGATCACCGGCACCACGGCCGATGATGTTCTGCTTGACGCTCCAGTCGAACGTGCGTCCATAGCGCGCGGCAATCGTCGCCGTGACTTCGGTGTAGATCCCCTCGGTGTCCAGCAGCAGGCCGTCCATATCGAAAATCACGGCCTTGATCGGGCCGAATTCTTTGCACAGTGAATTCATCGCATCTGATCCGTTTTCATGACATCCCAGGCGGCTCAGTATGGCCGGCTCCGCGACAGATTAAAGGTTTCAGCAGCATAACGAGCAGCCGCTACCAAGAGCAACGGAGGAGTACGCAAAAAGCCCGGCAAATCGCCGGGCTCGTCAAGTTCACTGCTTTAGACCTATCGGCAGGCTAACTGCCCGCTTTTTTGCCAGTCCCGCCATCCGCAGGCGCTGTGGTCCCGTCGGCAGAATTACCTGATCCTCCAGACCCACTCCCAGAACCGCTCCCCATCGAATTGCCACCGCTGGTCGAGCCGCTTTTCGTCTCCGGGCGGGTGCTGCTCCCATTGGCATCGCCTGCATTGCCATTATTGATGGAGCCAGGCGGCAGCGCATTTTCCGGGCCAGAGCCTGCATTCATTTCAGTGGACGGTGGCATCCCGCCTTTGTCGATGGGTGCATCGTTGCCAGAGGACTGGGAAAATGCCATGCCGGACCCGAGCGACAACAGACCGGCCACTGTCAGGGCCATCCATCTTGACCTGATCATGGTGCGTCTCCTTTACGAGTTGCATACCTTATGTCTGGCAACGATGTGTTGGCATGGTTGCCGCTCATTCGACAGGCGGTCTCTCACTCGACGTCGATCAGCTTGGCTCGCCGGAGGCATCCTCCCCGGCGATGTCCGGATCGCTCGGGTCTGCTTCGACATCAGAATCCGTGCGCTTGAGATCATCGTTGGGAACCTGCTCGACGCCGGGCTCGTCATCGGGCGGACGCTGGTCCCGACTCAGCGAATCGGTGGGCGAAGGCAGGGGGTATTCGGGGGTTTCGTCGATGTCGGAGACTTTTGGATCAGCGTTCATGTGACACCTCTCAACGGGCCTGAAAGGCAGGCCCTGACCGTTGGAGGGATGGGTGATCGTCAGGTTCGATCAGGGAGACCATCGGTTACGTCGCTGAGCGATGCCCGTCAGTGATGCTTGTTCTTATGTTTGTTTTTATGTTTATGGCCGCCACCGGAATGGGACCCGCCATCGTCGCTTCCCAGATTGTTGCCCACCGCACCACCGGCTGCGCCACCCAGGCCTGCACCAATGGTCGAGCCGGTGGAGCCACCCAGGCTGTTGCCGATCACCGAACCGCCTGCCGAACCTAATCCACCGCCAATCGCGGCCTCGGTGCGGCTGCCCTTGGGTGCGCCGACCGCACTGCCGGCGGCGCCGCCGACACCGGCACCAATGGCGGCGCCTGTGCTGCCGCCCATTTGTCCGCCAACCACATTGCCCAATGCACCACCAAGTCCACCGCCAACGGCGGCAGTACCGTCGCCTGCCGCCAGCGCGAACGGTGACAGAAACAATCCAAAAACAAGCGCCGGCAACGTCAAGCGTCGAGTACCTGGGTATCGCACTTCATTGCCTTTGGTTTTCGGGGTCATGGCACGCCTCGTATTTTATCGGGGGTATGGAGCATTCGAGGCGCAAACGGCAGAAACGTTCAAAACGCAAAAGCCCGGCATCAAGCCGGGCTTTTGCGTGAGATCCTCCGGGATCAGTGACGCTTGTGACCTTTGGCCAGGTTGCTGCCGACGCCGCCGCCCAGGGCGCCACCCAGGCCTGCGCCGATGGTTGAACCGGTCTTGCCACCCAGGCTGTTGCCGATCACCGAACCACCGGCAGCGCCAACGCCACCACCGATGGCAGCGCTGGTACGGTGGCCTTTCTTGGCGGCAACCGCACTGCCGGCTGCGCCAGCGACACCGGCACCAATCGCGGCACCGGTGCTGCCGCCCATGCTCTGGCCAACGACGTTACCCAGTGCGCCACCCAGGCCACCACCAACGGCGGCAGTGCCGTCGCCGGCCATTGCACCTTGAGCAACCAGAAGACCCAGAACCAGAGCAGGCAGTGTGAAACGCATGACAGAAACCTCAAAAAAATAGGGATGAAACTCAAAGGGGCGAGATTGAATGCTTTAGAGGAGACAAAGTCCAGACATGCGCGCGCTCAACCTCGTTATAGGCGACGGTTGGACAGCAATTTTGGGAAAGGTTTTATCGCAGGCAAAAAAAAGCCCGCTGGGGAACGGGCAGGGTGTTGCTTCTAACGGATGAGTTGAGCCTACGTAGGGCCTTGTGAAAAGTTTGTGAAAATAATCCAGATTAAATATTCGTTCACATTCCGGGCACAAAAAACCCCGTTCGATGACGGGGTTTGCTCGCGGGTACATTTACTACTGCCTGGCCGATTCCCTTAGCTTGGGTAGGAATTTCCCCTTCAACACTCGACAAGCCTTGGTCTTGATCTTGAGGACCTTGACCTGGTCTTCGCCGAAGCTGGCCACGTACTCCGTCTGGCCGCACTGAACGTAGTTGTTGATCGGATATTCTGCGCCGTCGTCTTCGATATACGGTTCAGTCATCGCTTCACCCCTCTCAAAAGCGGGATCGACACCGGCAAGCCCTTTGCACGAAAAATATCGATCACCAAGGATTTTGAGACTAGCCGGTCATTAACGGACTTGTAGTTCGGATCAGCGAATGCCCGACGAATGGGCAGGAACTTTCACTTCAGTCTGACTGCCGTTCCGGATACAAAAACCACCACCATGCCGCCCTTTCCCGATGGCATGCTGATCTGATAATCGAGCCCCACCACCGCATCCGCCTGCAATGCCCGCGCTCGCTCCCTGATCTCGTCGGTGGCCTGGCTACGTGCCTCTTGCAACGCCCGCTCCAGGGTCTGGGAACGCCCGCCGAAAATATCCCGCATACCGGCAAAAAGGTCGCGGACAAGGTTGACGCCCTGCACCGACTCGGCGCTGACGATGTCCAGGTAGGCGGTGATGTGGCGGCCTTCGATTGTGTGGGTGGTCGTCGTGATCATGGGATGTCCTTGTTGTTCAGGTCGGATCTGGCCGTGGCCCCGGACAGACCGATCGATAGCGTCAGAGCAACTTCACCAGCACCGCAGTGACGGTGGCTACCGTGCCAATCAGTCCGGTGGCCACCGCCACCGGATACCAAAAGGTTTCACGGGTCATCTTGCCCGCTTCGGCGTTCAGCTTGCGCTGTTCAGCCATCAGCTTGACGATTTCCACATGAACCTTTTCAAGTTCGGCCTGCTTCATGGTGAATTCCTGCATGGCGGTTACCTTTCCATCCTGGAGTGGGTCGCGTTGGGTGCGGTCATTTATTTTCACCCGGAAAACATAAAACCAATACCCTTTTCCAAGACGACTTGTTTCAAGTAGCAAGTCCCATGAAAGCAGTTATCCACCCGACTCTCCAGCATGACGTCCTACACGCCCAGCTCATTTCCTACGGGAATTTAGGAATTACCTTTGCTCGGTTATCTGGCGCAGTTGCGCGGTGTATATGTAAATGACACGCCCAAAAACACAAAACCCCCGGCTTCTCTCGAAACCAGGGGTTCTGTTTACATCGAATTTGGCGGTGAAGGAGAGATTCGAACTCTCGATACAGTTTCCTGTATACACACTTTCCAGGCGTGCTCCTTAAGCCACTCGGACACTTCACCGTATCTCTTCAAACATGTTCTGTCTGTCGAGGCGCGCTAATGTAGTCGAAAGCTTTTCTGTTGGCAAACATTTTTTTGAGAATTTTCATGCGCTTAAGGCGCTTGGGTGTTTTTGGTTGCCCAGGGTAATGGCAAACCGGCCAATCTCCGGCCTGGCACCCCACCTCTATATAGCAGGCGATACGCGGCAGGCGTGCCGGGTGACGCTGGCCGAGCGGGTAAAGGGTGACTGGCGAGTCAGTCATGGCGCTTTACCTTGCCGATGGCGGTGAGTAACTTCTGCCCTACTTTATTGAAAGGATTAGCGTCATGAGTGAGTTGATTACCTACCACCTCGAAGACGGTATCGCGACCCTGACCTTGAGCAACGGCAAGGTCAATGCCATCTCTCCGGACGTGATTGCGGCGTTCAACGCTGCGCTGGATCAGGCGGTGACTGATCGCGCGGTGGTGATCATTACCGGTCAGCCCGGGATTCTGTCGGGCGGGTACGATCTGAAGGTGATGACCTCCGGCCCCAAGGAAGCGGTGTCGTTGGTGACATCCGGCTCGACGCTGGCCCGTCGCCTGTTGTCGCACCCCTTCCCCGTCGTCGTCGCCTGCCCTGGGCACGCGGTCGCCAAGGGTGCGTTTCTGCTGCTTTCGGCGGATTACCGCCTGGGTGTCGATGGCCCCTTCAGTATTGGCCTGAACGAAGTGCAGATCGGCATGACCATGCACCACGCCGGTATCGAGATTGCCCGCGATCGCCTGGGCAAATCGGCCTTCCAGCGTTCCGTGGTCAACGGTGAGATGTTCAACCCGCAAAGCGCCGTGGCCGCCGGTTACCTGGACGTCGTGGTCGCGGCCGAAGAACTGCAAGGCGCGGCGCTGGCGGCGGCTCGCCAGTTGAAGAAAATCAACATGATTGCCCACAAGAACACCAAGTTGAAAGTGCGCAAGGCGCTGCTGGAAGCGCTGGACAACGCGATCATTCTGGATCAGGAACATATGGGCTGAGCCCGATGTTGCAGTAACCCAGGAGCCCGACCGTTGTGTCGGGCTTTTGCGTTGAAAACGCTGGGAGCGCTCTAGGACAAGTCTGACCCGTCAGTCGGAAACATGTACTCAAACATCGTCTATCTCCCGCCTCAATAGTGGCAATTGCCGAAAACAGTGCACATCCGTACACTGCGCCACCTTTTGTCCCGGTGGGGCCTGCAAATGCTCTTTGCTTTACGTATGTCATTGATGGCCCTGCACTTTATCGTGGCGGGTGTGCTGGGCGTGGTGCTAGGCCTGTGTCGCCCGTTCAATCCGGACAACAGCCGCCTGTGCGCGCGCCTCTATGCGTGGCCGGCGATGTGCATCTTGCGCCTGCGGGTAAAAGCCGACGTCGGGCCATTGATGGATAAACCCGACAGCTGCGTGATCATTGCCAACCATCAGTCCAACTACGATTTGTTCGTGTTTGGCAATGTAGTACCCCGCCGTACGGTGTGCATCGGTAAAAAGAGCCTGAAATGGGTGCCATTGTTCGGTCAGTTGTTCTGGCTGGCCGGCAATGTGCTGATCGACCGTGGCAATGCGCACAAGGCGCGTCAGTCGATGTTGACCACCACCCATACCCTGCAAAACGAAGACACTTCGATCTGGGTTTTCCCGGAGGGCACACGCAATCTGGGCGAAGAGCTGTTGCCGTTCAAAAAAGGCGCTTTCCAGATGGCCATCGCGGCCGGGGTGCCAATCGTCCCGGTGTGTGTCAGCAGTTACGTCAAACACATGCGATTGAACCGCTGGCGCAGTGGGAAAATTCTGATCCGTTCCTTGCCGGCCATTCCTACTGCGGGATTGAGCCTGGATGACATGCCCATGTTGATCGCCCAGTGCCGCGAGCAGATGCGCGAGTGCATCGATTCGATGGATCGGCAGCTGCAGGCTGCTTGAAAATGCAGTACGTCCAGTCGATAAACCCAACGACTGGACGGGCGCCTTCGCCGGCAAGCCGGGCTCCTACAAGATTTCACTGACTCCCGGTAGCAGACAAGGCTAAGCTGAACGCTGCCAAGAAGAAGTGAATCAACATCATGGGTAGAGTTGTTGCTGCTGCCGTTTACAGCGCTGGTAAGAAAGTCACCAATATCACCCTCGACGAAGGCGCCGCCTGGGCTGCGAAGCCGGGGCATTTCGTCTGGATCGGCCTCGAAGAGCCGAATGAAGAGGAACTGTACAACCTGCAACGCCAGTTCAACCTGCATGAGCTGGCCATTGAAGACGCCCTGGAAAAACACAGCCGCCCGAAGCTGGAAACCTTTGGCGATGCGCTGTTCATCGTCACGTATTCGCCCATCATGGAAGATGGCAAACTCAAATTCATCGAGACGCATATCTTTGCCGGCAACGGCTACATCATTACCGCGCGTAACGGTCATTCGGCGTCCTACGCCTATGTAAGGCAGCGTTGTGAGGCGCGTCCGTTGTTGCTGGAGCACGGGGAAGATTTCGTACTCTATGCCATCCTCGACTTCGTCATTGAAAACTACCAGCCGATGGGCGAAGCCATCCATGCGCAGATCGACGAGCTGGAACGCAACGTCATGTGCAGCTCACTGAACGAGCGCGACATTCAAAAACTCCACAGCCTGCGCCGCGATGTATTGCGCTTGCGCCGGTTCGCGGCGCCTATGGTGGAGATCGGTGAAGAACTGCAAAAGCTGAGCTTCCCCTTCATCGACAAGAACATGCGCCCGTACTTTCGCGATGTGCAGATTCATGTGACGCGGCAGATGGAAGACCTGACGACCCTGGCGGACATTGCCAGCCAGACCATCGAGGTCGGGGTCTTGCTCGAGGCCTCACGCCAGAGCGTAGTGCAACGCAAGTTCGCGGCCTGGGCGGCCATCCTGGCGTTCCCGACGGCGGTGGCGGGGATCTACGGGATGAACTTCCAGAACATGCCGGAGTTGACCTGGCATTACGGATATTTCGGGGTTCTGGGATTTATTGCGGTGGGGTGTGTGGGGTTGTGGGCGAGCTTCAAGAAGTCGGGGTGGTTGTAGGCGAGACCGAGGCGTTCGTGAGAATCGCTGTAGGAGCTGGCTTGCCAGCGAAGGCGACCGGCCTGACACACCGCGTTGCCCGGTTCGCCGGCAAGCCAGGCTCCTACACGGTTTCCGGCTTGTGCGCCACAAAACGCATCATCCACTCGGCGACGGTCGTGCCGTGGTGCTCATGCTCCAGGCTGGCCATGCCTTTGGAATAAATCTGCTCGCCCAGCGCCTGCTGGCGAATTTCCAGCAAGGCCCGGGAATAGTCGTGGATGAATTCCGGATGCCCCTGGAAGCAGAGCACCTGATCGTTGATGTGGTAGGCGGCGAACGGGCAGAAATCGCTGGAGGCGATGACCGTGGCGTTTTCCGGTAGCGAGGTAACCTGGTCCTGGTGACTGATCAACAGGGTCAGCTCTTCGCGCACCGGACTCATCCAGGGCGCCTTGGCGGCCAGTTTGTAATTATGGGTGCCAACGCCCCAGCCCTGGGTCGCACGTTCGCTTTTGCCGCCCAGCAGCAGCGCCAGCAACTGGTGGCCGAAGCACACGCCCAGCAACTTGTCGCCGCGCTCGTAGCGCTTGAGCAAGTAGGCCCTGAGGGTTTCGATCCACGGGTCGGTGCCAAAGGAATCGGCCTTGCTGCCGGTCACAAGGTAAGCGTCGAACGTCAGGTCATCGCCGGGATACTCGCCCTGCATCACGTTATAGACGGTGAAATCGGCGGCGATGGGTTGCTGCGAAAACAGGTGTTTGAACATCTGCCCGTAGCCCTGATATTGGTCAACCAATTCCGGACGCAGGATGTCGGTTTCCAGAATGCAGATGCGTAACGACATAAAAAATACCTGACACATGATGGGAATAATGCACACCCCAGAGCCTGCCTTGAACACCGTGACAAGGCAAGCCCCGCAGTGTGTCACCTATCCCTAAAACGCCTCCCCTTTGGCGGCTTTCTCCAGTAGCAGCGCGGGCGGTGCAAAGCGCTCGCCGTATTGCCCGGCCAGATACTGGGCGCGGGCGACGAAGTCCTGGACCCCGTACTGATTGATGAACTGCAGTGCACCGCCGGTCCAGGCGGCGAAGCCGATGCCGAAGATCGAGCCCACATTGGCGTCCGCCGTCGAGGTCAGTACGCCTTCTTCCACACAGCGCACGGTCTCGATGGCTTGCACGAACAGCAGGCGATCGCGCACATCCTTTGGCGAAATCTGCCCGTCCGCCTTTTCGAAGCGGGTTTTCAGTTCCGGCCATAGATGTTTTTGGCCACCCGCCGGGTATTCATAAAAACCACCCCCGGCGGCCTTGCCCGGACGCTTGTACTCGTTGAGCAGCAAGTCGATCAAGGCGTAGGCCGGGTGTTCGATCAGCGCCTTGCCTTCTGCCTGCAAGTCTTTGGCGGTTTGCTGGCGGATATGGCTCATGAGGCTGAGGGAAACTTCGTCGGAGATCGCCAATGGCCCGACCGGCATGCCGGCCTTGCGCGCCTCGGTCTCGATCATCGCCGCGCAAACCCCTTCACCCAGCATGGCAATGCCTTCATTGGTGAAGGTGCCGAACACCCGAGAGGTGAAGAAACCGCGACTGTCGTTGACCACAATCGGGGTTTTCCGGATCTGCAGGACGTAATCGAATCCCCGAGCCAGGGTTTCGTCGCTGGTGCTGGCGCCCTTGATGATTTCCACCAAGGGCATTTTTTCCACGGGGCTGAAGAAATGCAGGCCGATGAACTTGCCCGGGTCCGGCACCGCCGTGGCCAGGCCACTGATCGGCAGGGTCGAAGTGTTGGAGGCAATCACCGCATTCGCACCCACCACTTGTTGCGCGGCCAATGTGACCTTGGCCTTCAACTCACGGTCCTCGAACACCGCTTCGATGATCAGGTCGCAACCCGCCAGTTCGGCATCGTTGTCGCTGGTATGGATGCGCGCCAGCACGGCTTCACGTTGCTCGGCGCTGATCTGCCGGCGTGCCACCTTCTTGTCCAGCAACGCCGCTGAGTGCGCCTTGCCCTTCTCGGCCGCCGCCAGGGTGATGTCCTTGAGCACCACATCGATACCGGCCGACGCGCTGACAAACGCGATGCCCGCCCCCATCATCCCGGCGCCGAGCACCCCGACTTTTTTCGTCACATAAGGCGCGAAACCTTGAGGACGCGAACCGCCGGCATTGATTTCGTTGAGCTGGAACCAGAAGGTGCCGATCAGGTTTTTCGACACCTGGCCGGTGGTCAGCTCGGTGAAGTAACGGGTTTCGATCAAGTGCGCCGTGTCGAAATCCACCTGGGCGCCCTCCACCGCGGCGCAGAGGATTTTCTCCGGCGCGGGCAGTGTGCCCTGGGTTTTGCTGCGCAGGATCGACGGCGCAATCGCCAGCATTTGCGCGACTTTCGGGTTCGCCGGTGTGCCACCGGGAATCTGATGGCCCTTCACGTCCCAGGGCTGAACCGCCGCCGGGTTGGCAATGATCCAGCTGCGCGCCTTGCTCAGCAGTGCCTCGCGATCCACCGCCAGTTCATCGATCAAGCCCGCCTGCAAGGCCTGCTGCGGGCGAATCTTCTTACCTTCGAGCAGGTACGGCAGGGCCTTTTCAATGCCCAGCATACGCACCATGCGCACCACCCCGCCGCCACCCGGCAGCAGGCCGAGGGTCACTTCCGGCAGGCCGAGTTGCACCGAGGGATCGTCCAGCGCGATGCGGTGATGGCAGGCCAGGCAGATTTCCCAGCCACCGCCCAACGCCGCGCCATTGATCGCGGCGACCACGGGTTTACCGAGGGTTTCCAGGGTGCGCAGTTGGCCCTTGAGCGTGAGCACCATGTCAAAAAAAGCCTTGGCCTGGGGTTTGCCGACCTTGATCAGCTCATTGAGGTCGCCGCCGGCAAAAAAGGTTTTCTTGGCCGAGGTGATGATCACCCCCGCGATGTCGTCCTTGTCGGCCACCAGGCGGGCGACACACTCGGCCATGGCCTCGCGGTAGACCGCATTCATGGTATTGGCGCTCTGGCCCGGCATGTCGACGGTCAGGACGACGATCCGGTCCTGGCCCTTTTCGTAACGAATGGCTTGGTTCATAGACAGGTTCCTTGAAGTCCGGGTTCAGAGGCGTTCGATGATGGTGGCAATGCCCATGCCGCCGCCGACACACAGGGTCGCCAGGCCATAACGCAGGTGCCGGGCTTGCAGCTCATCGAGCAGCGTGCCGAGAATGGCGCAGCCTGTGGCGCCCAACGGGTGGCCCATGGCAATGGAACCGCCGTTGACATTGACCTTGTCCGGGTCGATGGCCATGTCCTTGATGAACTTCAACACCACCGAGGCAAACGCTTCGTTGACCTCGAACAGGTCAATGTCTTCGACCCGCAGCCCGGCCTTGGCCAACGCCTTGCGGGTGGCCGGCGCGGGGCCGGTGAGCATCAGGGTCGGGTCGGTGCTGGTGACCGCCGTGGCGACGACCCGCGCCCGCGGCTGCAGGCTCAACGCCAGGCCCTTGGCTTCGGAGCCGATCAACATCAACGCCGCGCCATCGACGATTCCGGAACTGTTGCCGGGGGTGTGGACATGATTGATCCGCTCCACCTGGCTGTAGACCCGCAGCGCGGTGGCGTCGAAACCCATTTGTCCGATCATTTCGAAACTAGGCTTGAGCTTGCCCAGGCCTTCCAGGGTCGATTCGGCGCGGATGAATTCATCATGATCGAGCAGGATGATGCCGTTCTGGTCCTGCACCGGCACCAATGACTGTTTGAACGAGCCATCGGCCCGCGCCCGCGCGGCTTTCTGTTGCGAGTGCAGCGCGTAGGCATCGACGTCCTGACGGCTGAAGCCTTCAAGCGTGGCGATCAGATCGGCGCTCACACCCTGGGGAATGAAATGGCCGTGAAGGTTGGTTGCCGGGTCCAGCGCCCACGCCCCGCCGTCGCTGCCCATGGGGACTCGCGACATCGACTCGACGCCGCCGACCACCACCAGGTCTTCGAAACCGGAACGGACTTTCATCGCCCCCAGGTTCACCGCCTCCAGCCCCGAGGCGCAGAAACGATTGATCTGCACACCGGCCACGCTGACGTCCCAATCCGCCACCTGGACCGCGGTCTTGGCGATGTCGGAGCCTTGATCGCCAATGGGCGTCACGCAACCGAGCACCACGTCATCGACCTGGCTGGTATCCAGGTCGGTTCGCTGTTGCAGCGCCGTGAGCAACCCGGCCACCAGGCTCACCGGCTTGACGCCATGCAAGGCACCGTTGGCCTTGCCTTTGCCACGGGGCGTACGTAACGCGTCGAAAATGAAAGCTTGGGTCATGACGTCCTCGAACCGCAATGCAGGTGAGAAAAATACAGCCCTCACTGTTGGCCCACGGCGCGTTGGATTCAATGACCGCAGCGCTCACCGGCATTGACGCTCACGCTCAGACGGACGGTCATCCCGCAGCCGGTGAACCGGTTCAGGACACGCAGGTGTCTAGCAAAAGGCCGCCCAAGAAGCTGGCAATAGGCCTCATGCCTTTTTAATAGCATCTTGTGAGAACACCATACTAAATGGATCTAAACCAAGCGTGACGCGGGCTCTAAGGTGAAGGTGTACGAAGTTGTCGTCGGGTTTTGCCGAGGCGCTCGTCCTACAGGAAGTGCAGCGTTTGCCGTCAGGAGATGTGCAGGCAGGCATCAGGAAATAACAAAAAAAAGGCGGTCAGCCATGTTCAAACAATCGAAAGTTCGTCAAGCCGGGCTCATTCTTTTCGCCACCACTCTGTTGTTGATTTTGCCGAACCTGACCAAGGTGATCGGATAGTCGTTCTTTGGAAAACGGCGCAAGATGTTTTATCGCCAAGTAAAAATGTGACTGGCTTCCTTCCCGGGCCAGCGTGGCTGTGCCAACCTTTGCGGCACTTCCACGACATGGATGGCGATCATTTGAAAACGCTCATTGTGTTCGGGGCCCTGCTGCTCAGCACGCCTCTTCATGCCGCACAGCTGAACCTGGAGCTGGGCGCGAACAGTCGCACGTGGCAAACCGAGGAGCTGCTCAAGCACCCTCAGGTGCAGACCATCAACATCAGCAATGACGTGTCCTACAAGCGTGACATGGCCTACCGCGCCGTGCCGCTGGCCGCGCTATTGACCGACATCAAGCCTGACGACCACCTGCAAGCCGTGGCGCTGGACGGCTTTGCCGCCGAGCTGGCGGCCGCCCCGCTGCTCAACACCCAGGGCGCGCGTGCCTGGCTGGCGATCGAAGACCCCGCCAAGCCATGGCCACCGCTGGCGGAAGGCAAGCACAGCGCCGGGCCGTTTTACCTGGTCTGGACCGATCCGCGGGCAGGCAACATCAGCCCGGAACAATGGCCGTTCGAGGTCGCCAGCATCAAGCGCATGGCCCCCGTGGCCGAGCGCTTCCCTGCCCTGCTGCCGGATCCTGCGCTGAAGGCCGATGACCCGGTCAACCAGGGTTTTGCGCTGTTCCAGAAAAACTGCCTGGCGTGCCATCGCTTGAATGGCGCCGGGGATGCGCAGTTCGGCCCGGACCTGAATATTCCGTACAACCCGACCGAGTACTTCGGCGCGGATTTCCTCAAGCGCTATATCCGCGACCCGCAGAGTTTGCGCCAATGGCCCCAGGCGAAGATGCCGGGGTTCTCGGCCGAGGTGTTGCCGGATGAGGATCTGGGGATGCTGGTGGGGTATTTGCAGCATATGGTCGGGCGCAAGGTTAAGCCCTGAACCCCTTGTAGGAGCCCGGCTTGCCGGCGAAGGCGTCCGATAGACTAGCGCAATGTTCAAGGACGCCTTCGCTGTAGGAGCTGGCTTGCGAGCGAAGGCGCCCGGAAGACCAGTGCAATGTTTAAGGACGCCTTCGCTGTAGGAGCTGGCTTGCCAGCGAAGGCGCCCGGAAGACCAGTGCAATGTTCAAGGACGCCTTCGCCGGCAAGCCGGGCTCCTACA